>NZ_RYYF01000019.1:0-1572 GCF_004378955.1 Campylobacter sp. US55 | reverse complement strand
ATAATTTTTTTCCCTATTTTATAAGATAAATGATTTTCAACAATTTTAACAGCACCGACCATTTTATTTTCTATGGTTAAATTATTATTATTTACAATTATATTATCAAACTCAATAAATTTATCAACAATATCTTTATAATTATTATCATTTTTTATTTGATATCCAACCACTCTCATAAATATATAGATGTAACCATATTGAATAATATCAATATGTTCGGAAAATATTTTTCTAAAAACAGAATCATAAACGTAAGAAACATTATAATGATTAATAGAAAATAACACATTCCTAAATATATTAAAATCCAAAGATTCTAATATAAATTTTATATAAATATTTAAAATATCATATTTTTTTAGAGACAAATAACAATCTATAGATAAAATATAATAATTATAATTTTGCGAATCTAATTGAACAGCCTTTTGCAAATAAGCCAACATCAAATTATTATCATGTTCGCTATTTTTTTCAGCAATATACAGTTCTAAATAAGAAAAAGCTTTTTGTAATTTTGAGATATTAATTTTTTCCATATGAGTTAAAATAGCTGTTTTCTTTTCTTTAAATGAATACAATAAGTTAATTGGCATAAGTTTATTTACATTGCTAATTATAGAAGCTAATTTCGAAAAACCAGATTTACCTGATGCATAAATTTTTTGAGAGTTAGACATTAAAATTATTTCGAAAATACTTCTCTCAATTTTATCAACGCAATCTGCCAATTCATCCGCCAAAATAATATCTCTAAAAAAACTAACGCTATTCTTCAAAACATATAAACTTTCAATATCATCACCAAAAACTATAATTTTATCATTTTTATCAATTTTGTTTAAAATAATATCATATGCTATATGTATACTTACAGCTTTTCCAAAAGCAAAATAACCAATATTTCTGTCAGAGTGTACAATATCACCACTTCTTATATGTAAGGCAATATAATCCCCAATTTCTTTCGATAACATATCAGCTTTAGCAATCGTATTCTTTATTTTATTCGAGAAACCAATACTCTTCCAACAAGATTTTAAGATTTCATAATAATTTTCATGATTAAAATCGGTAAATATATAATTAAAATCATACTGAGAACAAGATAAACCCCATTCAAACTCATCGTAATATCCATTTTTTAGCTTTTCAAAACTATAACAACGATTTTTATGAAAAATCCCATAAGAAAAAATTATATTATTTCCAAAATTATCCTTAAGTTTATTTTTAAAAGAATATTTACCCCTAAATTCAGGATTAAAAATCTTTTCTTCTTCGTCTAAATAATCATGAGACAAAAGAATTGTTTTATTTCCTAAATAATTCTTTTTATCAAAATACCATATATATCCAAATTTATAATCCGTAACTCGAGAAACGAACATGGCATTAAGCATCGCCAATATTCTTTCTCCAAAACCGTCAGCCCTTGCTGATAGAATAATTTTATTTTTTTTCATTTTTTCTCTCTTTTTTTAAAAAATATAATCTAATTGCAAACAAAAAAGGATTTTTAACAAATATTTTTCCAATTTTGTAAGATAAATAGTTTTGTATTCTCAC
>NZ_RYYF01000018.1:0-3549 GCF_004378955.1 Campylobacter sp. US55 | reverse complement strand
AAAAACATCCATCCCAATAATTTTAAAATTATCAGGATGAAATTTTTAACAAGTAGGAGAGTAAACTAAATTAAACTAAGTATTATCTTTTATAAGATTACCAAAGATAATTAAACTGAGCAAATCCTGTATGGGTATTGCCATCTTTATCAAACATTCCATTATAGTTTAAACTAAAATAGAAAGCTTCATTAACAGGAATGATTAAAGAAGTGCTTACAAATTTTTGTACTCTTGGTAAATAAAACTCATCATTTACTTTTATATTTCCAAATCTAGCTTTAGCTTTTACACTAGGATTGATATTAAGCTTAGCTCCAAGTTCTACTGAGCTTTTTAAATTAGGCAACCAATCTCTAAACCAAGTAAAGCTTGTTTTAGTAGAGAATAGATTTAAATAATTTGCATAGGTTCTTTCACCACCCATAACTGTAGCTTCTCCTTTGGTATTAATCATGCTAAAAGCTTCTGTATAACCTCCTTCATAGGTTAAACCTACTTCAGGGGAGAATATATCTTTATTAGAAATAAAATTCATACCTAAGCCTGCATTAACTCCATAAGCATAAGAATTAGGATTTGCTTTAGCTTCATTATTTCCTATTTTTTTAGTTAAATCATTTTTAATTAAAGCTGTTTTACCTTGAGCTTTGATATAAACTTCTTGCCCTTTTTCTGTAGTAAGTAAGATATTAAAGTATTTTAAACCTACATAATAGGTTCTATTATTAATATCAAAATAAGTTGAACTCATCTTTGTATCTTCATAACCTGCGTACACACCATATATTCCACTGTCTTTTAAAGTAGAATAACCTATAATGGTTCCTTTAGTGTGTCCTTTACTTTCCTCATTTAAAGAAAGTTCAACATTCTGTGAAGAAAAATAAGGAAGGATGAATAAAGAATGTTCTTTATTAGAACCATAGTTTCCATTATTTAAATCACTCTTTATATAATCACTTGCATCTGCATATAAATTACCCTTTTCAGACATAGCGATGCTTTGAGACTTACTTGAAGAAGCCAAAGAAAAGCTTTGCATAGAATTACCCATAACATTATCTATAAAGGTTGATCTTCTTGTAGTAGTAGAGATTAAAGATCTAAAGGTTGCACCTGATATGGAAGCATTAAGATTAAAATCTGTAGAAAGTTTTCCTGTTAATGGATCATAGCTTAAAGATATTTCTCCACCTCCATTAGTTCCTATATTGCCAATATTGCCTTGATTAACACCTGAGATGATATTGTTGATATCTCCTAATTCATCAAGATTAACATTGCTTTGATCAACGGTTATATTTTCTACTTTTACATTATCTTTACCACTTCCACCTACAACCACAGTGTCTAATTTACCTGTTTCTTTATCTGTAGAAACAACCCAATCTTTAATTCCAACACTACCACTACCATTGTTAGTTACTGTATTACCATTGCTATCTTTACCTACTGAGCCTTGGTTAGAGATTTCAACTTGTGCAGATCCTGAAACAGTAATACCATTATTTATGGTTGAGCCTTGTGAATTAGAAATACTAGTATTCCCACTTCCTGAAGAGCTAATACCGCCACTAATAGTTCCACCATTACTATTACTAATTACCATATCAGCACCACCAGTGCTTTCAATCTTACCACCGATATTACCTGAGTTAGAAATTTCAAGTTTATTATCACTATTGTTAGTGATAGAACCTGAAATACCTGTATCAGAAGTAGAAGTGTTAGTGATAGAATCAAGTTTACTATCTTCATCTACAGTAATTGAACCAGAAATAGCTCCATTACCCGTATTGGTAATAGAATCAATACTACTGCCCCCGCTTACTTGAACACTTCCTGAGATGCTTCCATTACCTTGATTAACAAGACCACCTTCTACCTTAGCTCCATTTTCTATCTTAATATCACTACCTATAGAAGCATTACCTGTATTGATTATATTTCCTTCAAGTTTAGTGTTTTCCCCACTAACAGTAATACCACCTGTAACAGTTCCTGAACCTGAATTTTCTATGGCTTTACCAGAATCTGAACCTATAGTAGCTCCATCTTTTATAGTTATAGAACCAGATATTTTTCCACTTTCATTTGAAATAGCAGCACCACTTCCACCTTTTACCATAGAGCCTTCACCAGATAAGATCATATCTCCACTTAAAGAGGCTGAGTTAATTAATCTAATACCATTAGTATTACCTTGTATCACACCTCCATTAGTAAGATATATTTTTTGACTGCTTGATCCAGTTTCTAAGGAAATTCCATATTTGTCGCTATAAATTCCACTTACTGTGCCATCTTTTTTTGTATCTTCACCCCCATCTATGTATAAATTACCTAAAGTTTGCCATTGACCCACTGCTATTCCTGCGTATTTGCCATAAACTACACCTCCATCTTTTACGGTAAGATCCTTAAATTTACCATAAGTTACAACTATACCAGTATAATTTGATTGTATAGTTCCTGTGTTGATAATATTTTCTATGGTACCACCGCTTTCTAGTTTTATACCAGCATTAGTATTATGATTACCGTTAGATATTATAGTTCCAGAATTAACAAGGGTTTTTATGTTGCCACCTGCTACAAGTATACTAGAAGAGCTACCACTGATAGTTCCATTATTATTAAAACTATTTATAGTTCCTCCGGATAATCTTACACCTTGATCCCCACTGATTAGACCGTTGTTGCTAAAGCTTTTTATATTAGTATTTCCTTCGAAAAAAACAGTTCCTTTATTGCTAGAACCTGCTATGGTTCCACTATTGTTAAAATTTTCTATATTAAGGGTTCCTTGACTACTTGACCAAATTCCCATATAAATTTGTCCATTGATTTGGTTTTTATTTTCAAAGGTATTAACAGTGATGGTTCCTGTAAAGTCCTTTTTACTATTTTGTATGGCCACTGCACCATTGATGATTCCATTATTGGTAAGATTGGTAAGAGTAAGAGTATCACTGTTGCTAGCATGGGCATAGATAATTCTATCGTTATTACCTATACTACCTAGAGTTCCGTTTGATCCAATTGTTAAGGAATTTGTTGTTCCATTTCCAGTAATAGTTACTTGTCCGTTTTGCAAAGAATTTATAGTCGTATTAGTTCCATTTCTAGAACTATACACACTTGCTGATCTAGCTTTAGTATTTTTACTTATTTCATCATAAGTTTTTATTTCAGAATTTAATGCAGCATTAGCACAGCTAGCTAAGAAAGAAATAGTAGCTAAAGATAAAACTATCTTTTTAGAATTTAAATGGGATTTTCTAATCCCCCCCCCCAATGGACACCTTACTTGAAATAATATTTTTACTCAAATATTTTTCTCCTTCCTTATTTAAAATGATTTATTTTGAAATTAATTTCATATTTTTTATTTTTTAAAAATAATATAAAATACAAAAATAAAATAGCGGAATAATAAAATATTTAAACTTAAAGTATAGTTAAATACTAACTATTATAAAACTATATGGTTTGAATTTAAATTTTATTTTATAGAAAAAATTGATTTAATGAGAGTAAATTTTG
>NZ_RYYF01000017.1:0-5532 GCF_004378955.1 Campylobacter sp. US55 | reverse complement strand
AAGCATTGTTAAGATTGACATTGAGTTTAGCAAATTTTCCAAATTCTGCTCCACCTACTTTGCTTGTTCCTATACCTACTATAGTCATACCTTCATCTTTAACATTACCATAGCTTACATTAGCACTATAAGAAAAACTATCATTGCTAATGCCATTATAAACTCCTTCTATACCAAAGCTTATTGTATCAGAGCTTTTATCTATAGTCATGATATTTAATCTTGAATCACTAAGCTTTTTATGATAATAGCTTGAAGTTAAATAAAAAGAATTATAAGTTGTAATCCACAAAGGATATTTTAAATCTATACCTAGATTTTCAGAAGTTCCTATAAAGTCAAATTCTCTCCAAATTCCTCCTAAAGCATAGTTTCCTTTAGAATAACTTGGAGTGATTTTTAAATTCCCTAAGAAAGTAGTATAGCTTATATCATAGTTAGTTTGTGCTTCATCGCTTCTTTGCAAATAAGCATTAAGACTATCTCCTTGATGAGCTATGTTATTAAAACTCATACTAGCACCACCCCTATATCTGCCTGATTCTTTTATACCGTAATTATCCCCATAAAACAATACAGAAACAAAGCTATCACTAGGGGTAGTTTCTATCACTACATCTGTTTCACCTGGATTATCTCCTGCTTTTAAAGAAGCAAGGGTTTGTATGCCATACATTTCATTGACTTTATAAACTGCATCTTCTACTAATTTAGTAGTGATGATTTCACCTTTATGATTAGGTAATTTACTTTCTATAGCATAATCTCTTACACTAGAATTGTTTTGAACCACATATTTACCTAAAACACCTAAGGTGATATTGATTTGAATTTGATCTTTTAGTTCTTGTTGTGGGATATAAGCTGTAGCAGCAGGATAACCACTAACTTGAACATAATAAGAAATAATATTGGCTATATCTTGTAAGTCTTGAACTGAAATACTTTCTTTTTTGTAATCGTTTAAGGCTTCTTGTAAAACTTGCTCATCTAAACCTAGATCTTTAAAGTTTATGTTTTTATTGGTAATATGAAAGCTAAAGCTAACTTTATGAATTGATTCTTCTTTAGAAGTATTTTTTTTAAAGAAGGAGTATTTGAATTTGGGGTTTTAGTTTTTAAAGTATTATCATTAGACAAATTAGATTGATTTTTTTGAGTGTTGTTATTATCTTTTTGAGTGTTTTTCTTTGTGTTAGTGGTTTTTGAATTATTATCATCACTAGTATTAGAATGATCTATGATAATCACTCCATCTTTTACTTTTAAGTGTTATTGTAGTTTTTTAAGTTAGCATCTTCTTTATAAGGAGATTGTTCTAACATTTGTATGGTTTTTTTATTATCTTTAGTATCGCTAGCATAAAGGCTTAAGATAGCTAAACTAGATAGTAAGATAATGCGTTTCATTTGTGTTTTTCCTTTTTAATGATTTCATAAGATCTTGTTTTTAGATTTGGTTTTTAATCTTTTTTATTTTTTGCTTTTTCTGTTTTTATTTTTCTTTCTTTTTATCTTTTTATTTATCTTTATTTTTTGTATTTGTTTGATTGATTATCAATCTTTTTTGATTTTTAATCTTTAAATTTTGTTTGTTTTATTAATTTTTAACAAGATCCAAAAGGCTTTTAACCTTTTGGATTTTAATCATCTTGAGCAAAGATTTCCTGCTTTAAAATTATCCGATACTATACAAGCATTACCACTTTCTTGAGTACTGGCTTCATCTATACTTGCTTGTTTATCATCTTCATTGATATTTGGATCTTCATCTGTAGTTTGCATAAGCAAAGCTGTAGCAATGTCAGGTTCTTGTTGTCCTATGGTATCATTTGGGTTATTATTAGAACCGTTGTTGTTACCATTGTTAATACCACCTGAATCGGTTCCATCATTTCCGTTGTTGGAGTTGTTAGATCCTGAATTTATAATGGATACTGGCTTATAGTTTGCACTATATTTTCCATTGATTGTAAGATGACTAGTTCCATCTATACTTGCACTTGCTAAAGTTTTATTAGAATTTTCTAAACTAGAATTATTGCTAGCTGTAGTAGTTTGAAGAGCTGTTGTAGCTTGTTGTAAATCACTAGAAGCTTTATCGACAGCTTGTTTTAAACCTGCAAGAACTTTATCGCCATTATTGCCTGTTATACCATTTAAAGTGGTATTGTAAGCTTCAACTGCTTTATTATAAGTTTCTACAGCATCATCGTAAGTTTTTTGAATTTTTTCTTGCTCTTCGTTTATTTTAGGAATTTGAGAAAGAATTTCTTTTGTTTTAATAATAGCTTGATTGCTTTTTTCTAATGTAATATAATGAGAATTAAGAGCATTTTTTAAGCTTTCATTTTCACTTAAACTTGCTTGATTATATAAGGCGGTAGCAAAATCCATGCTTTGACTAATGTTTGCTAATTCATCACTTGAAAACTCTTGCTTGTTTTCTTTATAAAATTTATTCAGATTTTTAATATCTACATAAGAATTGATTTTTAATGCATCGAAAATCGAATTTATAACTTCGTTTGAGATGTCTGCTGAAGTGATGAGATTGCTAGTTTCATAAACTATATGATTTTTTTTAATATAGTCAGCAGAATTTCCAAATGTACTACCTTTTAGCATTCCATTGTTTGCAAAACCACCTTCATTGGCATTGTATACATTCCCATTAACCCATCCAGCATTCCAAAAACCATTAACAACACTTACAGATTCACCAATTAAAAAAACTATTCCATTTGATGAATCCCAATCTCCTACATTTCCATCTTTATCAAAATCAGCATATTGTTTAGCTACTATTCCAATATAATCACTTTTTATATATCCTGTGTTTATAATATTTCCCATATTAGGCTTAATTACAGGAGAAACGCCCTTCTTATATTCATATCCTGCAATATTTCCACTACTCGCAAACTCTTGCATCTCTTTATCCCCTATTGATGAAGCAGACAGAACAATTTTATTTGCATTAATACTTCCATCTTTACCCACTACTATACCATTAGGATTGATTAAAAAGATATTATTGCTTCCACCTTCTAGCTTTCCATCTATTGTAGAGCTTTTGGTTCCATAAGCAATGTTTAGGTAGTTTTGGTTAGTTTTTCCTTGTCCAAAATTTACAGTTTCACCCTTAGCTATATTAAAACCACCACCCCATTGGATAACAGAGTTTACTTTATTACCTGTAATATTCATGGTATTACCATTTACATTTATACTTCCACTTGTTCCATGAGTGAACTTACCCCCGCTTGGTAAAGCATAGCTTTGTGTAAAAAGTAACGAACCTACAACTAAAGACAAAGAAAGTTTATTTAACTTTTTCATGACTTGCTCCTTTTTGTAAGATTAAGATTTAAGAATCTTTTGTTTATATTTATAAAAATACAAGCAAAAGATTCCTATCTTTAAGATAGGAATGATTTATTTTATCTTTGCGTAAATGCTTTTGCCATCTTGAGATATTCTTACTTCATAAGAAAGTTTTTGTAAATTCATCTTTTTTAATCTATCTATAGAACTTAGTTTAAAATCTTCTTTGTTTTTTTGCATTTTTCCAATGAAGCTTTGAAGTTCTTCTTGATTTAAAGTATTAGAGTTTTCATCTATAAAACCTTGCTCACTTTGTAAGATTAAGATTTCTTTATTTTTAAGGTAGGGGTATTGCTCTTTGAGGGTATAAAGAGCCAATACTCCCTCGCTAGAAATATTAATAGGAGCATCGTATGACTTCAAAAAGGGGAGTTGTGTTGATTTTATTGGATACAATAAGATAATAATGCTCAAAGTTATTAATAATTCTAGCTTCAACTTTAGTATTTAAAATCAGTCTATTGTTTTTACTTAAACTGATGGCTGAAGGAGCTACAGCATTAGAAGCACTATAATTATCTTCATAATGCACCAACGCTCCTGCTAATATATCTATGAAAGTGTTTTTAAATATATTTAAATTCCCACCTATATAAGGTATTATTATAAGATTTAGCTTCACTTAAACCTGTAATGGCTGAAGGAGCTATAAAAATAGAATTGTTATTTTTATACTCATCAAGATTGAGATTGTTTATGATTAAGGTATTATCATGGGCATTGTTTGAAAGTCCAGCTATAATACTTAAAATTCCTTCTCTTTTATCTGAAGTTACACCAAATAAAGTATCACATTGATAATGATTTTATTATAAGCAGCTTCATTATAAGCCATAATCAAATAAGCATTATCAGCTGCATTAGAAGAATAGTTTTTTATATCTATGGTATTATGTTTGGCTTTATCTAAAGCTCTTATGATGATTTTAGAACCTTTATCTATATTACTTGCATCGGTAATGCTTTGAACATTGTTGTAATTTATAGTATTATAAGAGGCTTCTTTAGCTTCTGTTAATACAGTTAAATTTCTAAAAGAAGCAAAGTCTTTAATCACTACTTCATTGTTATTAGCACTACTAGGATAAAAGTCTTGATTATTAAGAATGTTTTTCTTAGCTGTATAAATGTATACAGGTAAGGTTGACATAGAATTATTGATATAAACTTTATTATAATCCGCACTGCCTTCTAAGGTTCTAGCAGCTACAATATTTAAAGCATCTTTATAGCTTTGAGAAAGATCGGTTGTGGTAAGATCGTTTTTAATATTAATGGTATTATGATTAGCTCCTTTAGTTGCAAAGCCACCATAAAAAGAATGTTGGTTATAACCTAAGAAGTTATTAGCGATTTCTAAAGGATGTTTTAATTCTATGTTTAAGGTATTATAATTTGCTTCTCCATTATTAGAAGCTCCTGCATAGAAGTTAAATAAAGCTTGAGCAAAAATGTTCTCATTGTTTTTATCTTTTTTTAGGTTTTTAATATCTTTTAAATTGATAGTATTATCTAAGGCTTGTCCTTGTTCGGTTTTTCCACCCCAAAAATCAGCAAATAAAACAGAATTATAAACTAGGGGCTGTTTATCATGGTTCATATACATATCAAGATTAAAACCATCTATGTCTAAAAGGTTTTTACTGACTTGAAAGTTTTTATCTGTTCCACTATCTATATAACCTGCGCTAATATGAGCAGCAGCTGAACTAGCATAAGTTTTGCTTGGACCATGGATAATCATATTAGCATCTTTGATAAAGATTTTATTGTTTTTTACATTACCTTGATAAGCTAAACCACCTACAAGGTGAGTGATTCTTTCATCAAAGGTATTATTACCATTTTTATCTTTTTTAGGTAAGGAAGTAAAAAACTCTACACTGCTACCTGCTTCTATATTTAAACTATTATTTGTAGAATCTCCATAAGTGGCTATAGCTCCGATTAAATAAGGAGCACCATTTAAGGCTAAATCATAAGTGTTCTCAACTCCCATACTAATATGGGCATCTTTTTGAAGTATGGTTTGGTTATAGCTTGCATTACCATAATGGGTAAAGGTAGAACTCATTAAGAAATTCATGTGTTGATTGCTTTTAGAATTACTAGGGTTTTTTATATGAGTATCTTTAGGTTTAAGATA
>NZ_RYYF01000016.1:0-5000 GCF_004378955.1 Campylobacter sp. US55 | reverse complement strand
ATTAGATACCCTGGTAGTCCACGCCCTAAACGATGTACACTAGTTGTTGGGATGCTAGTCATCTCAGTAATGCAGCTAACGCATTAAGTGTACCGCCTGGGGAGTACGGTCGCAAGATTAAAACTCAAAGGAATAGACGGGGACCCGCACAAGCGGTGGAGCATGTGGTTTAATTCGAAGATACGCGAAGAACCTTACCTGGGCTTGATATCCTAAGAACCTTATAGAGATATGAGGGTGCTAGCTTGCTAGAACTTAGAGACAGGTGCTGCACGGCTGTCGTCAGCTCGTGTCGTGAGATGTTGGGTTAAGTCCCGCAACGAGCGCAACCCACGTATTTAGTTGCTAACGGTTCGGCCGAGCACTCTAAATAGACTGCCTTCGTAAGGAGGAGGAAGGTGTGGACGACGTCAAGTCATCATGGCCCTTATGCCCAGGGCGACACACGTGCTACAATGGCATATACAATGAGACGCAATACCGCGAGGTGGAGCAAATCTATAAAATATGTCCCAGTTCGGATTGTTCTCTGCAACTCGAGAGCATGAAGCCGGAATCGCTAGTAATCGTAGATCAGCCATGCTACGGTGAATACGTTCCCGGGTCTTGTACTCACCGCCCGTCACACCATGGGAGTTGATTTCACTCGAAGCCGGAATACTAAACTAGTTACCGTCCACAGTGGAATCAGCGACTGGGGTGAAGTCGTAACAAGGTAACCGTAGGAGAACCTGCGGTTGGATCACCTCCTTTCTAGAGTACAAAGTAATAAGTCTCACAACTATTACTTCAATATATAAACTCAATTGATTCTTGTTTAGATTTCAAAGATTGATGATAAAGCTAATTGTTTATGGGGAATTAGCTCAGCTGGGAGAGCGCCTGCTTTGCACGCAGGAGGTCAGCGGTTCGATCCCGCTATTCTCCACCATTTATTAAGGGCCTATAGCTCAGCTGGTTAGAGTGCACCCCTGATAAGGGTGAGGTCACAAGTTCAAGTCTTGTTAGGCCCACCATAAAAAAGATTTGAATAAAGAAGCTTTAAAATCTAAAGCAAGTATATAAAGTAGATTAAATATAAAATATAAACCCTATACTTAGATTTATTTTTATCTTTAACTATAAAAGAATATACTTTAATAAATATAAATAGCATATACATTATGTATTTATATTTATAATGATTATATTAATATATATGCTTCCTTTAGGTTTTAAACCTAAATGTTCTTTTTAATTATCATTGTTAAGAGTCACAAGCAAGTTTTAATAAAAACAATTTTACAGGACTTGTTAAAGGATAAAACCTATTTATCTTTTCTTTAGTTTAACTTATATCTTTTAATTATCTTTATTTCTATAATAAAGAGAATATTAGATTTAAGATTTATAAATTAAAGACAAGTTTCAAACTCACAGCTTAGTTGAGACTAAATCATTTAGTTTTATATTAAGTGTTTGAATGCTTTCCGTCTTAAGATAAAGAAGTCTTATCATAAAAACTTTAACAAGGAAGTGATGCGTTTTAGAATCAATAATAAAAGGTAAAAAAAGGTAAGCTACTAAGAGCGAATGGTGGATGCCTTGACTGGTAAAGGCGATGAAGGACGTACTAGACTGCGATAAGCTACGGGGAGCTGTCAAGAAGCTTTGATCCGTAGATTTCCGAATGGGGCAACCCAATGTATAGAGATATACATTACCTATATAGGAGCGAACGAGGGGAATTGAAACATCTTAGTACCCTCAGGAAAAGAAATCAATAGAGATTGCGTCAGTAGCGGCGAGCGAAAGCGCAAGAGGGCAAACCCAGTGCTTGCACTGGGGGTTGTAGGACTGCAATGTGCAAGAGCTGAGTTTAGCAGAACATTCTGGAAAGTATAGCCATAGAGGGTGATAGTCCCGTATGCGAAAAACAAAGCTTAGCTAGCAGTATCCTGAGTAGGGCGGGACACGAGAAATCCTGTCTGAATCCGGGTCGACCACGATCCAACCCTAAATACTAATACCAGATCGATAGTGCACAAGTACCGTGAGGGAAAGGTGAAAAGAACTGAGGTGATCAGAGTGAAATAGAACCTGAAACCATTTGCTTACAATCATTCAGAGCACTATGTAGCAATACAGTGTGATGGACTGCCTTTTGCATAATGAGCCTGCGAGTTGTGGTGTCTGGCAAGGTTAAGCAAACGCGAAGCCGTAGCGAAAGCGAGTCTGAATAGGGCGCTTAGTCAGATGCTGCAGACCCGAAACGAAGTGATCTATCCATGAGCAAGTTGAAGCTAGTGTAAGAACTAGTGGAGGACTGAACCCATAGGCGTTGAAAAGCCCCGGGATGACTTGTGGATAGGGGTGAAAGGCCAATCAAACTTCGTGATAGCTGGTTCTCTCCGAAATATATTTAGGTATAGCGTTGTGTCGTAATATAAGGGGGTAGAGCACTGAATGGGCTAGGGCATACACCAATGTACCAAACCCTATCAAACTCCGAATACCTTATATGTAATCACAGCAGTCAGGCGGCGAGTGATAAAATCCGTCGTCAAGAGGGAAACAACCCAGACTACCAGCTAAGGTCCCTAAATCTTACTTAAGTGGAAAACGATGTGAAGTTACTTAAACAACCAGGAGGTTGGCTTAGAAGCAGCCATCCTTTAAAGAAAGCGTAATAGCTCACTGGTCTAGTGATTTTGCGCGGAAAATATAACGGGGCTAAAGTAAGTACCGAAGCTGTAGACTTGCACACAACTTAGATTATTTAAGTTTAGAATATGAGAAACTAAGTTATATGTTTAGTTATATTTTTACTGATTTTTATAGAGTAAAGATAGAAATAAAACTTAGTAAAATCAGTAAAAATATTCTTAGGCTAAAGTTAAGTAGTTTAAGTTGTGTGCAAGTGGTAGGAGAGCGTTCTATTTGCGTCGAAGGTATACCGGTAAGGAGTGCTGGAGCGAATAGAAGTGAGCATGCAGGCATGAGTAGCGATAATTAATGTGAGAATCATTAACGCCGTAAACCCAAGGTTTCCTACGCGATGCTCGTCATCGTAGGGTTAGTCGGGTCCTAAGTCGAGTCCGAAAGGGGTAGACGATGGCAAATTGGTTAATATTCCAATACCAACATTAGTGTGCGATGGAAGGACGCTTAGGGCTAAGGGGGCTAGCGGATGGAAGTGCTAGTCTAAGGTTGTAGGAGGTTATACAGGCAAATCCGTATAACAATACTCCGAGAACTGAAAGGCTTTTTGAAGTCTTCGGATGGATAGAAGAACCCCTGATGCCGTCGAGCCAAGAAAAGTTTCTAAGTTTAGCTAATGTTGCCCGTACCGTAAACCGACACAGGTGGGTGGGATGAGTATTCTAAGGCGCGTGGAAGAACTCTCTTTAAGGAACTCTGCAAAATAGCACCGTATCTTCGGTATAAGGTGTGGTTAGCTTCGTACTAGGATTTACTCCGAAAGCGAAGAAACTTACAACAAAGAGTCCCTCCCGACTGTTTACCAAAAACACAGCACTCTGCTAACTCGTAAGAGGATGTATAGGGTGTGACGCCTGCCCGGTGCTCGAAGGTTAATTGATGGGGTTAGCATTAGCGAAGCTCTTGATCGAAGCCCGAGTAAACGGCGGCCGTAACTATAACGGTCCTAAGGTAGCGAAATTCCTTGTCGGTTAAATACCGACCTGCATGAA
This sequence comes from Campylobacter sp. US55, assembly GCF_004378955.1. NCBI lineage: Bacteria > Pseudomonadati > Campylobacterota > Epsilonproteobacteria > Campylobacterales > Campylobacteraceae > Campylobacter > Campylobacter sp. US55. The sequence goes on along the minus strand of NZ_RYYF01000016.1, from coordinate 1,308 downwards.
TGGCGTAACGAGATGGGAGCTGTCTCAAAGAGGGATCCAGTGAAATTGTAGTGGAGGTGAAAATTCCTCCTACCCGCGGCAAGACGGAAAGACCCCGTGGACCTTTACTACAGCTTGACACTGCTACTTGGATAAGAATGTGCAGGATAGGTGGGAGGCTTTGAGTATATGACGCCAGTTGTATATGAGCCATTGTTGAGATACCACTCTTTCTTATTTGGGTAGCTAACCAGCTTGAGTTATCCTCAAGTGGGACAATGTCTGGTGGGTAGTTTGACTGGGGCGGTCGCCTCCCAAATAATAACGGAGGCTTACAAAGGTTGGCTCAGAACGGTTGGAAATCGTTCGTAGAGTATAAAGGTATAAGCCAGCTTAACTGCAAGACATACAAGTCAAGCAGAGACGAAAGTCGGTCTTAGTGATCCGGTGGTTCTGTGTGGAAGGGCCATCGCTCAAAGGATAAAAGGTACCCCGGGGATAACAGGCTGATCTCCCCCAAGAGCTCACATCGACGGGGAGGTTTGGCACCTCGATGTCGGCTCATCGCATCCTGGGGCTGGAGCAGGTCCCAAGGGTATGGCTGTTCGCCATTTAAAGCGGTACGCGAGCTGGGTTCAGAACGTCGTGAGACAGTTCGGTCCCTATCTGCCGTGGGCGTAAGAAGATTGAAGAGATTTGACCCTAGTACGAGAGGACCGGGTTGAACAAACCACTGGTGTAGCTGTTGTTCTGCCAAGAGCATCGCAGCGTAGCTAAGTTTGGAAAGGATAAACGCTGAAAGCATCTAAGCGTGAAGCCAACTCTAAGATGAATCTTCTCTAAGCTCTCTAGAAGACTACTAGTTTGATAGGCTGGGTGTGTAATGGATGAAAGTCCTTTAGCTGACCAGTACTAATAGAGCGTTTGGCTTATCTTTAATAAAGCATCACTTCCTTGTTAAGGTTTTTAAAGAAAACTTTGAATATAGATAATATTTAGAGTTTAGTAGAAATCTTTCAAGTAGAGTTTGTATTAGAACTTGCTCTTAACATTGTTTTTTAAGTATTCTATATAAAGACTTATCAAAGATAAGTAAAGAAGAAAGAAAAATAAAAGAAGAAAGAGAATAAAGAAAAAAGTAAAGAAATAAAAGATTAGGCTTTATTCTTAAATTCAGTCTTTCAAAGAATATTTAAATAACAATGTCCGTGATTATACAGATGTGGAAACGCCTTGCTCCATCCCGAACCAAGAAGCTAAGCACATCGTGGGTGATGATACTACGCCTTACTGGCAGGGGGAAAGTAGCTCATTGCGGACTTGTTAAAT
>NZ_RYYF01000015.1:0-6692 GCF_004378955.1 Campylobacter sp. US55 | reverse complement strand
GTAAATCTGCAAATTTTGGAAAGCGTTTAACTAAATCTTTTAAAGCATTAATATGATCAATAGCTGCCATAATACCAAAATTTTGATAATCTCCATTAGGTGGGATAAAAGTTGAAGTAAATTTCGCTTGATAATTTTGTACTAGTTTTCCTTGTAATTTTAAAGTAGTAATATTCTGATTAAGTAATTCATAACATTGTTGTGCATTCTCAAGATTGACATTGATATTAACACCTATTTCCAATAAAGCCTGAGATAAATTTGGCAAATCTTCTATTGTAAATATTGTAAAAGCACTATATTTCTCAACATCCGAACGCCTTTGACAAAAACAATGATAAAAAACATTTACTGTCACTACATCAAAATTTTTAGCAATATAATTTCTATAAGAATCTAAAAAATATATATTTGCATTAGCTCCATAACCTCTTATGATAAAAACTATAGCTTTGATATCTTTTTCATCATCATAACTGATGCGATATTCAAGCTTACTGGTTCTTTTAATGCCTAATTCTACATCATCACAAGAATCGATTTCAAAGGTTTGGTTTATAAGCATATAAAGGCCTTTTTTATTAATTTATCGATATTATATTACAAAAAACTAAAAAGGCAAATCATGGCAACTCATATCTACGATTTTTTAGAAAAAAGTTTAATCAAATTTAGCGAAAAAACTGCTTTTGTAGAACCTTTTGCTAAGCAAAGAAAAGAAATCACTTATAAAGACTTTAATCTTTTTTCTAAAAAACTAGCCAGTGAAATTTTAAAAACTTTAGGAAATGATAATCCTACTCAAGCTCCTGTTTTAATCATCTTGCCTAAAGGGATTGATTGTTTGATTTCATTTTTTGGAGTGGCATTAAGTGGAAATTTTTATACCCTTTTAGATGAGAAAAGTCCTAAAGAAAGAGTAGAAAAAGTTATAGAGGTTTTAAAACCTAAACTTTTTATCACTTCAAAGGATTTAAATTTTAACTTAGATTTGCCTACACTTTATACACAAGACTTTGAAAGTTTTAATATAGATGAGAGTGCAATAAAAAATGCAAAAGAAAAACACATAGATACTAATTTACTCTATGTGCTTTTTACAAGTGGGAGTACAGGCATTCCTAAAGGAGTAAGCATAGCACATAAGAGTGTGATTGATTATACTTTTTGGGTATGTGAGACTTTTAAATTTGACGAGAATGAAATTTTAGCCAATCAAGCGCCATTTTATTTTGACAATAGTGTTTTAGATATTTTTTCAAGTGTAAAATCAGGAGCAACTTTACACCTTTTACCTAATCATCTTTTTGCCTTCCCAAATAAAATTTTAGAATGCCTTGAAAAAGAAAAAGTAAGCGCTATATTTTGGGTACCTTCGGTGCTGATTTATTTTGCAAATACTGAAGCTTTGAATAATTTTAGTTTAAATACCTTAAAAAAGATACTTTTTTGCGGTGAAATCATGCCTAATAAACAGCTAAATATTTGGCGTAAACACTTACCCAATGCTTTATTTGCTAACCTTTATGGTCCAACAGAAATCACTGATGTGTGTTCTTTTTATATCATAAATCGCACTTTTAAAGATGAAGAACTTCTACCTATAGGTAAAGCATGTAAAAACACAGAACTTTTAGTTTTTGATGAAAATATGAATTTCATAAGCCCTAAACAAATAGGTGTTAAAGGAGAGCTTTTCGTGCGTGGAACTTCTTTGTCTTTAGGGTATTATAATGACAAAGAAAAAACCAAACAAGCTTTTATTCAAAATCCTTTGCATGATAATTATTTAGATCTTTTGTACAAAACAGGAGATATCGTTTCTTATAATGAATTTGAAGAGCTTTTATGTTATGGTAGAGCGGATAATCAGATCAAATATATGGGACATAGAATAGAACTTGGAGAAATAGAAAGCGTGATAAATTCTCATGCAAGTGTAAAAAATAGTGCTTGTATTTTTAAAGAAGATATTATTTGTTTTTATGAAAGCAAAGATGAGATTAATTTTAAAGCTTTTTTAAAAGATAAATTACCTTCCTATATGATCCCAAAAAATTTTATTAAAATTGACAAATTTAAACTCAATCAAAATGGTAAAGTTGATAGGAAAGCCTTACATGAACTCATTTGAAAAAGCTTTTTATGAAGGGTTTAAATTAAGCAATTGTTATGATAATTTTAATCTAATTCAAGAGCAAATTTTAAAACAAGAACTCATCTTAGAAAAACATGAAAATAATAATTTTTTCTTTTTTAATCGCATAGATGGTTTATTGTATTATTTTATCAATGATTTGCAAGATTATGATTTAAAAGCATGTTATATAAAAATCTTAAGCAAAGCCCCTAAGGATGCTTTACATGATGAATTTTTAAAACTTAATCATTTTAAAAAAATACTCAATCACAAACAAATGGTGCTTAACAAAGAGATAAAACCGAGTAAATTTTGCTTTATCTCCAAAGCCTTACATGAAGATAGCAAAGAACTTTATAGCTTTTTTAGAAAATATTTTGATCCATATTTGTTTTATTTTTCACAAAAAAATCTTGAAGAAAAAATACCCAATATACTTGTTTATAAAGAAAATAAAAAAATTCACGCTGCTTTGATCTACACTCAAACTCTCAATGCTAATTTTTTAGATTTTATAGCTGTAGATAGAAATTTAAAGCATAAAAATGTGGCTTTTGCTTTACTAAATCATTATTTTGCAGCCAATACTCAAAATAAATTCTTTAAACTTTTTGTAGAAGAAAAAAATCAAAAAGCCATTAATTTTTATAAAAGGGCGGGTTTTTGCTTTAATCATATTAATTTAAAATTTTATAGGAATTTCTAATGACTTACTCACACATTTATATCATAGGTACAGGAAAAGTCGTCAAAGAATGTCAAAAAATAGCTAGTGATTTTTTTAATCAAGAAGTGATTTTTTTAAAAAATTTAAAAAATTTAGATGATTTTTGTAAAAATCTTAAAAACTGCCTTATTATTAGTGCAAATAATTCTTATATTTTCAAAAAAGAATGTGTGCAAAATAATACCATTATAAATTATCATAATGCTTTATTGCCTTTTCATAAAGGATGTAATGCAAGAATTTGGAGCATATGGGAAAATGATAAAAAAACAGGCATTACTTGGCACATAGTTGAAGAAAGTATCGATACGGGTGCGATTTTAACTCAAAAAGAAATAAAGCTTGATGATAATTTTACCGCCTTAAGTCTTTTAGATGCCCAACACAAACTTGCTATAGCTTCATTTAAAGAAGCTTTAAAGAATTTAGAAAATAAGATCTTTAAAATTCAAACTTTAGGGGGGGGTATCACAAAAAATTGGCTTTGCCAAATGAGGGTTATTTAGATCTTACTTGGGATAAAGAAAAAATTTCTCGCTTTTTAAGAGCTATGGACTGTGGCGCTTTAAGCGGAGTGCCTAAGGCTAAATTGAAAATCTTAGGAGAGGAAAAAGAAATTTTGTTTTATGAGATCAATGAACTTGATTTAATTTTAAATTTAAGCGATAATACCATTTTAAAAATCACAAAGGAATAAAAATGCAAGAAATCAAACAATTTTTCATCAATATAGATAGAGCTGATATCGATGAGAGTATGCAAAATTTAGTCAGTGAAGATATTATAGATAGTATTGATATCATGGCTTTAGTTGCTGAAATAGAAAAATTTTATAAAAAACCCTTAAAAGCGGAATTTATCACGCCTGAAAATTTTGAAAGTTTTGAAAATATCAAAAAAATGCTTGAAACTGCAATGAAAGACTAATCTTTCTTTGTAAATTCTAGCTGCTCTTTTAAGGAGTTAATAATTTCATTCTTAGAAACAATAACTTGTGCTATAAAATCTACCACATCATCCCAATCTTTACTTAATATATGAGTTAAAGTATAATTTTGTTCGTATTCTTCCCAATTCACAGGAGTAAAAAGAGAATTTTTATGCGGGAAATATTTGTTTTTTACCCATTCAAACGAAGAAGCAAAATAATCCACATAAGCCTTGGCAATATCTTTTTGCACTGCAAATTTTAATCTTTTTTCTTTACTGCCTTCAAATTTTCTCCTTGCCATAAAAAGCAAAGAATTAAGATTATCCTGCTTTAAATCTTTTTGGTTTAATCTTGACATAAGTTCCATTCCTAAAAGATTAAAACTTTCATTTTTGGTTTATTTTAAAACAAAACTCTCATCCCACTCAAGTCCTAAATGATAAACAAAATCTTTAAGCAAAGTCCCTCCTACATAATCCTCCCTTAGAAGTCTTACTATCAAATTTTCTTCTCCAAATACCTCAGCATGAGTTTTACAAATCCACTCATAGTCAAAAATATATTTTCTAGGATGATCTTGTGGGGCAAAATCAGCAGAATAATACCCCATATTGTTTTTATGATCTTGAGAACAATATGAGTTTAAATAACCCAAAGTATCTCTAAAATATACAATAATATAAATTTGAGTAAAGCCTTAACTCTCTCATAATCTTTTCTAAAATTTCTACATGTTTTTTACTGGAAAAATCCCAAACTATACCCTCAGCTGAAAAAATAAATTTTTTATTTTTATGTAAAAAACTCTCAGTTTTAAAATTTTCTATAATTCTAAGAAGCCTTTCATTTGTGATATGGCTTAAAACACTCTCTTTTTTTTAAAATATCTTCTTTTTGAACCAACTCTAAAACCATATCCACTAAAGCCCAGTGTCTATTTGCCACCCTAAGACTTTTTGGGTAAATATAACCTTTTTGCAAAAGCTTTTCTTCGTTTTGCATCAAGAAGCCTTATTTTTCTTGGATTCCTGTATTTGTAGTTCCTATATGTAAATACGCTGTCATTTTATGTCCTTAAAATTTTCGAAATTGCAACCTAATTCTCCTTAAAATATTAAGCCAAGATACGCTATTATTCTTTAAATAAAAAAATTAAAATAAAGAATAAAAAATGAAACTAAAACTTAACTCACATACAATCAAAGCCATTAGTGTTGTTTTACCAAAAAATTCTCACTCTTTAAATGAAGAATTAAAACAATGCAATTTAAGTGAAAGTAAATATAAAATTTTACAACAAAATACCGGTATAAAAAATCATTTCGTATGTCCTGAAAATATTTTTGCAAGCGATTTAGCTAGTAAAGCACTAGAAAAACTTTTTAAAGAAAAATTACTTTCAAAAAACGAGCTGGATGTGCTTTTAGTTTGTAGTTTTACGCCAGATTTTTTAGCCCCAGCGCTTTCAAGTTTAATTCATAAAAATTTAAATCTTAATGAAAAAACATTATGTTATGATAATATCGCTTTTTGTTCAGGTTTTTTACAAGGTTTATCCCAATCTTTTTTACTTTTAGATAATAAAGATATTAAAAAAGTTGCTTTAGTTTGTGTAAGCGTAAAAAGTAAAAAAATATCAAAAAATAATAAAGTCACGTATCTTAGCAATAGTGATAGTGCTAGTGCAATTTTAATTGAAAAATCTAACACAAAAGAAAAAGCTTTATTCTCGCAAGAAATCTTTTCTGATTTCTCCACAGAAGAAACCTTTCCTGTAAAATGTTTTAAAGAAGCAAATGACTTTATCGATATGGATAGAAATCTAACATTCTCTCATTTAAATAAAAATTTTCCTATTTTCTTTAATGATTTTTTCAATAATTTTAAATTAGAAAAAAATAAAATAGACGAGTTTTTTCTTCAAAGTTCTAATAATTTTATAAAGACTAAACTTTTAGAACTTTTAGGCTTTAAAGAAATCAAACAAGATGAAACTCTAGAAAATTATGGTGATACAACCATCAACAAGCTAGCTTTAGATTTAGCAAACTATAATCAAAAGATAATAAAAACAGCTAGCGGGGGGGGGGATTTAAAACAAATCTTTATGGCTAGCTTTGGCACAGGGATTACTTTTAATGCAATGAGTTTAAAAATTGATTTTAGCAAAATCAAAAGCTTTATTAAAATTATCGACTTTGAAAAATAATTTCTTAATGTTTTATTTTAATCTTAGATAAACTTTCTGTATTTTTAAAAAATAAAATTCAAATAATCTGAAGTTTAAAACTGTTTCTTACATCCTTAAATACAAATATCTTATCCCTGCAAGGATAAGAGATAGAATTTTCTTGCATTAAAGAATTTCTTCCTTGTAATTTCTCAAGCATTAAAGGAAGTTCTTTTCTAAATAAAGCTTTATCTGTTATTCTCATGCCATGTTCTAAACTTTTTATAAATCTTCCGTCTATATCACTTTCATCTTTTATTATATGTAAAGTGGCATCATAACCCAAAATTTTATAAATCTCATAAAGTTGAATTTTATTTTCAGCAGGGGCACCTTGATCTCTTTGACTATGATAGCTTACAAAAACTATCTTGGTGTTATAGCTCGCTTGAATTTTAAGATGACTTAAATTTAAAATCACTCTTACTAAATAGTTTTCATCACTAAAATAAAAGAATGAATCCACATTACGTGTCCAATATTTTTGCACAAAAGGATAAATCCTATGATTATCTCCTTCAAAGACAAATTCCGCTTGATCCATATCTCTTCCTAAAATATGCGGCAAAAATGGCAAACAAACACCCGAATTATCAATCACACCATCCACATACCAAGGAGCTATTTTTGCTATGAGTAAAGATAGGTATCCTCCATAAGACCC
>NZ_RYYF01000014.1:0-7149 GCF_004378955.1 Campylobacter sp. US55 | reverse complement strand
GTGATCTCTTCTAAAGCTGCAGCAGTTTCTTCTAAAGATTGAGCTTGAGAATTTGAAGAAGTGGTTAAGCTTTGAACTGCAGTTTGTAGTTTTGAACTTTCATTAGCTAAAGCATTAGCAAAGTCTGAACTTTGTTTTAGCATTTTAACTATTTCATCACCTAAAGCATTAGTAGTTAATTCAACACTACCGCTAGCATTTTCTAATTTATTTCTAAAATCTAAGCTTTTATATTCTTCAAATATTTTATGAATAGCATTCATATCAGAACCTACTCTAGCTTGTAAAACATCAAGAAGTTTATTTAGAACATTTTTAAGTTCAATAAGTTGTGGGTTTCTAGGATTAGCAGTAATTCTTGCTGTTAGATTACCACTTTCTACAATTGATACTGTTTGAACTGATTCTTTAACGGCTTGATTATCTTGTTCTAAACCTTTTTTAGTAGCAAGGATGTTTTCGTTGATCATTTTACCCATTTTTCCGAGTTCATCATCTGCTTTTATTTTTATTAAATCCACTTCATTTTTTTCATGATTTAAGAATCGGAAGAAATTTTCTAAAGATTTCAAAATAATAGGAATTCTAGAACCAACTATTTTTTTAACGCAGACATAAACTATAATCAATATGACAAGTAGTATAAAAAAAGAAATGATGATAAAAATAATTTCTAGTTTCTTTAAAGGTGCTAGAACTGAATTTTTAGGAGCAGTTACAATCATACTCCAATAACTTGAATTATTTGCAGTGCTAAAAGATGAAACGGATGCATAGCTTAAATCTCCAGTTGAAGCAACATAATCATCTATTATAACAGTTTTGTGTTCTTTAACTGCATTGTTAATTAATTCCACCGAAGGATCTTTATTTATATCATTTAATGTTTTTAAAATAGCATTATGATTTTTATGAATGGTAATAATGCCTTTATCAGTCATTAAAAATCTTAAATCTCCTTCAAAAAAATCTAATTTTGGATCAAGCATGGTTTCAGAAACTTCAGCAAAATCTAAAGTGTATCCTACAACTCCAATAAATTTGCCTTTATTATTAAAAATAGGCATTCCAAAATTAATACCTAGAAAATCTTTTCCATCATAATTAAGTTTAGTTGGTGGTCCAACAAATAAACTATCTTTATCCCCATATTTAGCATTTTTTTCTACTTCTTGTATAATCTTTAAATTGCTAAAATTATTTGGCGTTTGAATTGCTTCAATTCCTCCAGATTTTCCAGTGCTACGATCAAAATAAATCATAGCAAAAGTTTTACCATCAGAACTTGTGTATCTTTTATCAATTCCTTGAGCATCCCCTAACACTGAAGTATCTTTTAAATACAAAAAAGTATAAGCTGAATATAAACTACTATCAAATAAATTTTTCATTAAGCTTTCAATCAGATCAGCATCAACTTGATTATTGTGTTCAAACATATCATTTAAGGAAGTTGCGGTTCCTTTTGTAAGTGCAACAGTTTCATTTAGAATGCCTTCCATATAATTGGTATATCTTTTTGAAGCTAAAAATATTGAATCTTTGGCCTCTTTCTCCATATTTTCAGAAATATATATGGAAACTGTTGAAACTAATACGATGATGCCTAAAATTACCCCTATAGCTACAGATAGAATAAGCTTAGTACTTATATTTAAAGAACGAAAATTCATATTTTTTCCTTAACTTTTAAAAATTTATAAAAAAGACGATATGATATTCTATAATTTTTTAAAATGTTCTTAAAAATTTTAATATCTTTTATATTTTTACCGTATGTTAACTTTTTATAAATATAAATATTTAAAATATTAAAATTTTATTGAAGTTAAGAATTATTAATGCAATTTACATTCGAACAAATTTTTATCGCAATGCTATTGACTCTTTTTGCAGGTTTTTCTACAGCTATAGGTTCTATAATAGCCTTTTTTTCCAGAAAAGATGATTTAAGAGTGCTTTCTTTAGGGCTTGGTTTTTCAGCTGGAGTAATGATATACATTTCTTTCATGGAAATTTTACCCACTGCACTTAAAGATTTTAAAAATCACTATGATTCACATTGGGCTGAGCTTTTGGGATTGGCTTGTTTTTTTGGTGGAATTTTAATATCTTTATTGATTGATAAATTAATCCCCGAAGATGTCAATCCTCATGAGCCTAAAAAGGATTTAAGCGAGTTAAAAATTTGTCCCTTACCCCAAAAAGGACAAAATCCTCCGAAATTTCATCCTGGAGAAAAGTTGCATCAGATCAATACTAAAGCTTTAAAACGCACAGGGATTTTTACAGCTTTGGCTATTGCTATACATAATTTCCCTGAAGGTTTTGCTACTTTTATTTCAAGTCTTGATAATCTTACTTTAGGAATTGCTATAGCTATAGCTGTGGCTATACACAATATCCCTGAAGGTTTGGCTGTGAGTTTGCCAATTTACCATGCTACAGGAGATAAGAAAAAAGCTTTTATTTATTCAGCTCTTTCGGGTTTTGCAGAGCCTTTGGGTGCTTTTGTTGGAGCTTTGATTTTATTGCCTTTTATAGGCGATCTTACTTTAGCTATAAGTTTTGCTGTGATTGCAGGAATTATGGTTTTTATATCTCTTGATGAGCTTTTGCCCGCTGCAAAAACTTATGATAAGGCTCATGATAGTTTATATGGACTTATCACAGGAATGGCAATAATGGCTTTAAGTTTAAATTTGCTTGGACAATAGAAAGCCTTGCGGCTTTCTTGCAATTTAATTCACACCTTTTGGCGCATTAAAGGCAGTAAGTTTTGGTAGTTCACCTTTAAATTTTTCTATGTTTACGAGCCCTGTATGAGAGATATTGCCATTGGCAAGTTTTGAAGTTGGCATATCCATGGTTAAAACATTTGCATTTCCACATTTGCAAAGTCCGTTTTCATTAGGATCATACCAAGCACCTTCACAAAGCCTTACAACCCCTTGCATGATTTCATCGCTTACAACCGCTCCTGCTAAAACTTCACCGCGTTTGTTAAACACACGCACTACATCGCCATTTTTTATACCAAGTTTTTTTGCATCTTTAAAATTGATTAAAATCGGCTCTCTATCTTTTATTGCATAAGTATCTCTTAAGCTTGTGTGGCAAAGTTGAGAGTGCAAGCGATCTCTTGGGTGATTTGTGAGTAAGTGGAAAGGTGCTTCTTTACTTGCATTTCCAAGCCATTCAATAGGCTCAAACCAAGTAGGATGGGCTTTGCAATCATCATAATTATAATTTTTAATCGTTTCTGAGTAAATTTCAATGAGTCCTGAATCTGTACCCAGAGCATTTAAGATAGGATCTTCTATAAATTCTGAAAAACGAGTCCATTCTAAACTTTCAGCTGTTGGTTCAAAAGTGATTGGTTCATTTTTAGCCCAAAATTCTTCAAAACTTGGCATAGGAGTAGCAAAAGCTTCGCCAAAACTTTGAGTTTGTTTTAGGGCACTGTTGTAGTATTCTTTGATGAAATCTTTAGCTTTTTTGCCATTTTCTGTGTAGGCATTAAAGACATCTTTTCCATAAATTTTACAAATATCAGAGAAAATTACATAATCATCTTTGCTTTCACCCACAGGCTCAACTGCTTGTTTCATAGGAGCTATATGCATATTTGAATAATCTCCTGTCATGGTAATATCATCTCTTTCATAAGATGAAGTTACAGGCATAACAATATCTGCCATTTTAGCTGTTGGAGTCCAGTAAATTTCATTTACCACAACGGTGCGTGGTTTTCTCCATGCTTTTACATTAGTGTTGGTATCTTGATGGTGCACTAAAGGATTTCCGCCTACCCAGTAAATAAAATCAATATCAGGATAGGTAAGCTTAGAGCCGTTGTGATCTATGGTTTTTCCAGGGTGAAGTAAAGCATCAGCGATTCTTGCTACAGGGAAAGAATAACTCGCTGCATTTTGAAGCCATTCTGCGCCTTCACTTGAAGCTTCTGCTTTGCTTAAGCCTTTAAATTTACCATTTTTCCAAATTCCTAAGCTACCTGCTGTCATACCACCGATCACTCCGCCTTTGCAAGTTGGAACACCGCCATTGCTATAATGGTAGCTTAGTCCAAAACCACCTCCTTTTGTGCCGATTTGTCCTAACATCGCACAAAGAGTAACTAGCATCCAGTGAGGTTGTTCTCCATGATGTGCTCTTTGCATACCCCAACCACTCATAATCATAGTAGGATTATCGTAAAAAGTTTCAGCTAAATTTTTGATAGTTTTTTCATCGATACCGCAAATTTTACTTGCCCATTTGGTATCTTTTTTCACTCCATCTTCTTTGCCTTCTAAATAGTCTTTAAATTTATCAAAGCCTGTAGTGTAAGTGTCTAAAAATTCGTAATTGACTTTTTTCTTAGCGATTAAATGGCTTGCCATACCCATCATTAAAGCTACATCAGTATTTGGGCGTGGAGCTATCCATTTGGCATTTAAAAATTTCGCCGTAGTGGTTTTTACAGGATCTATACAAATTACTTTGATTTTGCTGTCTTTAAGTTTTTCAAAGTATGCCAAACCTCTTTGTTCGTTTGAAGTCCAAGCTATGCGTAAAGTAGAAAGCGGATCAGCACCCCAAATTACAACATATTTAGAATCACTTAAGATATTTTCCCATGAGGTTTGTTGCTCATAAACTTCAATCGATCCTACAACATAAGGCATAATCACTTGAGAAGCCCCTGTAGAATAGTCCCCAGTAGCTCCTACAAATCCACCTGTTACATTTAAAAATCTATGAAGCAAGATGCGTGAGTTTTGCATATTTCCACTTGATTTCCAGCCATAACTTCCACCAAAAATTGCACTTGCACCTTTGCTATCTCTTGTTTTTTTAAGTTCTTTGGCGATAAGTTTGATCGCTTCATCATAACTTACGCGGACAAATTCATCTTTACCACGAAGTTCAGGTTTAGGATTGTCAGGATTTTCAAGGTAGCATTTACGCACATAAGGGTATTTCACACGAGATTTATAAACCATATCAGCAGTGTAGCGCTGTAAAGGATTATCCATTTTTGTAACTTTTTCCCAAGGTTCGCTTTTTACTATTTTGCCATCTTTTATAGTGAGTTTTAAAATCCCCCAGTGTGCTGCGGTGATCACTTCTCCATTTTTTACAAGTCCAAGGCTAACTTTTGAAGCTTCTACTGTTTTTCCTGCACTTAAGCTCGCTACAATTTTTAAAAATTTTCTTCTATCTAGCATGCTTTTCTCCTTATTTTATTTTAAAATCTTTTGCGTTTTTTTGTAAGTATTCTATAACTAGCCATCTGTCTTTTTTATCAATACCTGTTCTATCGGCCATAGAACGGAAAATTGTAGGCCAAGCGTTAGCTGTAAATTCTTTTTCTTTGTGGATAGCATGGCAAATTCCGCAGTTATTTACAAAAAGCTCTTTGGCTCGATTTAACATTTTTTTATTGTCTTTGACAAATTCTTTTTTATCTGCCCAAATTTCAAGACTTACCTTATTCCATTTTCCATCTTTTCCAGTTATTCTTTGAGAGAAATTTAATTTTGTATTTTTAGAAAAAGCTGCAACAATAATTCTTTGAGAGTTATTGAAATAAATTACAGAAGGCGCTTTAGGATTTACATAACCATCAATTTTTAGCAAAACCCTGTTATTTTCGCTTTTTAACACTTCAAAAGGATTTGTAGGTAAAGTCTTCCTATGGCTTTAATATCATCTTTATTAAGATAAAGCAATACAACTTCATCGGTATAGGCGGTATTTTTTGCCCATAAACATGTCGATAGGACAACAAAAGAAATGGAAATCTTTTTCATTGCTATTCCTTAATATAAATTTGTTGTAAATGTATTTTAACACTATTTAATTTAATTATTAATTATTAATTAATAAAATATTAATTAATAAATTTTTTAGAAAAAAATAAGCACTTTATAGTTATAATTCACAAATAAATATATCTAAGAAAAGGAAGACAATGTTAAAATCTATCGGAACTAAATTAACCCTTTCAGTAATTGGAAGTGTTATGGTTAGCTTAGTCTTTATGATTGCCATCATATCATGGAAAGTTTCTCAAAATATAGAAAAAGAAGCAGAAATTGCTCTAGATATAGCTTCAAAAAGATATGTAAATTATATGCAATCCACACTTAATGAACCTTTTTTACTCTCTAAAGCATTAGGTGCTAGTATACAACAAGTTATTAATGATAATGGGAACATTGACATTAATGTATTGGAAAATTTAACCAAAAAAACATTAGATTCAAGTATGCATACCACTTATGCTTTTTTGTACATTAAAGATCTTTCAGTCTTATCAGGAAATAAAGAAAAAGACACTCAAAATGGAAATTTATCTATTGTTTATAATGATTCAACTCCGGGGATTGACGGAGGTATTAAAACATTTATACAAAATAAAAATATGTATAACAGTATACCTGTAATCTCAAAAATTGAAAATAATGTACACAATAAAGAGCAAAAGATCACTTTTGGTTCAGTTAAGCGTCTTGATTATGGTAATGGAGAATTTTTAGGAATAAACTTAGGAATGCCTATTTTTAATCAAAAAGGAGACTTTGCAGGAGTTATTGGTTTCTCTTTAGAGCTTTCACAGATGTCTAAAGCTTTACTTGATCCTTCTTTAAATTTTCATGAAGGAGATTTAAGATTGCTACTTACAGATGATGGAACATTTGTTATTCATGAAAATCCTAAAGCAATTTTGCAAAAAATCAATGAATACAACCATTCTCCTTCTGTAGCTCCTATCTTAAGTGCTATTAAAGAACATAGAGATATTTTAATCAATAATTTTTATACGGCAACAGGTTTAACTAGTTATGCTTCGGTTTCTTCCTTTAGTACATTAGAAAATTCAAGTCATTGGAGTATACTTGTAACAACCCCTAAAAATTCAATTTTAAAACCTTTATATCATCTTCAATTAATTATAGTTGCTGTAGTTGTTATATTTTTAATTATAATTTCGGCTATTGTATATATGTGTATAAAATATATGGTAAGTGCAAAAATTAATTCAATTTTTAAATCTTTACAAAATTTCTTTGACTTCATCAACCATAAAACAAAAAATGTTTCTACTATAGAAGTAAAAAGCAATGATGAATTTGGACAAAT
>NZ_RYYF01000013.1:0-23276 GCF_004378955.1 Campylobacter sp. US55 | reverse complement strand
TGAATTTAAACCTGTTTGAATAGTTGTAAGTGGAGAGAGGTATTTTGATACGATGAAATAAAGGAGGATGACGCTAATAATACTTGTAAAAATAACAATCGCAGTTTGTATAAATGCAATTTTATATATTGGAGATTCTATTTGTTCTATTGACTCCCCAACACAAGCAGTATAAACTCCAGAAACTTTTGTACATACAGCAAATCTTTCATTGCCGTCTTTTGGTCTGGTATACTCAAAAGGTTCAAGATCTTTCTTGGTTTTTGCAAGATTTGCAATTGTGCTAATATCATAACCTTGTTGCAAAAGAGTTTTATCCGTAGAAACAAATACTTTATTTTCTTCATCAAATACAAAAGTTCTGCCTGGTAAATTTTCAAATTCAGCTTGCAAATCTGCCGCAAGAATATCTACAGCCAAAACTCCTATAAATTTACCATCTTTATAAAGAGGGGTAGAGTATGTAAAACAAGGTAAATTTGTAGTCACATCAATATAAGATGGGGTAATATAAAGTTTATTTGTTTTAACTGCTTCTATATAATATTCTCTTGTTCTAGCATCATAATTATCAGCTTTTCCATAAGTTCCAAAATCTAAATTTTTAGCATCAGAGTCTGGATCACTTACAACAAGTTCACCATTTGGTTGAGCGATATAAACCGCTAAAAATCTTCCAGCATCTCTAAAATTTTTTAAATCTTTTCCAATATAACGCATTAAAGCATCTTGGTTATCCAACTGTTCTACAGGATGTTTTAAAATACTTTTAGCCAAACTTTCAAGAACTAAAGAATTTCTCGCCTTAAAAGACTCCATAGAATTTTTTGCTGTTTTAACATAGTTTGTTTCAGCTTTTACAACTTCATGAAAAATTGCTTGTTTTACAAACATAAATGTTACAACACCTAAAATTATCAAACACGCTACTGCGATTAAATTTGCAATCAGTGAAACCTTCAATTTTACGCTTTTCATAAATTTAAGCACTCCTTTCTAATATTATTTTTAGGGATATCTTCATCAAGTTTTAGAATTATAAATTAAAAAATTTAAATTTTTACTTAAAATATAAAAGTAATAAAAATTTTATTTAATAAATATTTAAATTAATTTATATTTATTATTTTTATTTAAATATTGCTTCAAAAATTCTATGTATTAAGCTTAATATCGTTATAATTTAGAAAAAATTTATATCGAAGGAAATATTTTGAAAAAAATTATATTATTTATCTTATCTTTAGGGATATTTTATACTTTCACGCAAGCTAAAAATTTAGAGCAAGAACAAAATACTAGTAGCAATTTAGTTAGTGTCAGTATAGCACCTCAAGCATTTTTTGTTAAAAAAATAGCTGCAAATACTCTAGATGTCAATGTTATTTTGCCCACAAATAGCAATGAGCATAATTTTGAATTTAAACCAAACACCATAAAAAAACTTGAAAAAAGTGATATTTATTTCACTATAGGCTTAGAATTTGAAAAAGTTTTTACGGATAAATTTAAACAAAATTTTCCAAAACTTCAAGTTATAAATATGCAAAAAAACATAGCTTTAATTCAAACTCATGACACTCACGAGCACTCTCACGAGCACCACGAACATGAGCATTTTGATCCTCATACTTGGCTAGATCCTATTTTAGTCCAAACTATGGCTTTAAATATTTATGACGCCTTGATTCAAAAATATCCACAAAATAAAAATTTATATAAACAAAATTTAGATAAATTTTTAGCAGAATTAGATAGTTTAAATTTACAAATTGCCTCAAAATTAGAAAAATTAAAAAATAGAGAATTTGTAGTTTATCATCCTTCTTGGACATATTTTGCAAAACGCTATAATCTTACGCAAATTCCTGTAGAAATTTTAGGCAAAGAACCAAAAAGCAAAGATTTGCAAAAACTTATCACTCTAATGAAAAATAAAAATTTAAAAGTCATTTTTGTTCAAAATGGTTTCCCTGAAAATGCAGCAAAAACACTTGCTAAAGAATGTGATGCAAAAATTTACAAAATAGATCATTTATCTTATGATTGGGAAAATGAGCTTTTAAAAACTGCTGATGCCTTTTCTCATAATTTATAATCAGGCTTTTTGATGCTTTTTTTTGAAATTTCTAATCTAAACTACGCTTATGATAATGAAATCATCTTAAAAAACATCAATCTTAGCTACGACAATAAAGACTTTCTCTCTATCATAGGTCCAAATGGTGCAGGAAAATCAACACTTGTAAAACTTATCTTAGGACTTTTAAAATCTCATAATAAAATCCATTTCAAAGCTCTTCAAAGAAAAGAAATAGGCTATGTTCCTCAACACACTCTAGCCAATCCTAATTTTTGTCCAAGAGTACTTGAAATCGTTCTTATGGGACTTGTAAGTAAAAAAATTTTTGGTTTTTATAGAAAAAAAGATAAAGAAAAAGCTATGCAAGCTTTAAAAAGCGTAGGAATGGAAAAATTTTGGAACAAAACCATTGATTCTCTAAGCGGAGGACAAAGACAACGCGTTTTTATCGCGAGAGCCTTAGCTAGTGAATGCAAAATGCTTATTTTAGATGAACCTACCGCAAGCGTTGATAACAAGTCTGCTATACAAATTTTTGAACTTCTAAGCTCCTTGCACCAAAAAGGTATGGGAATTTTACTCATTTGTCACGATATCAACCTTGTATTAGCTTATAGCGATAAAATTGCACATTTAAACAAAGAACTTTTCTTACATACCAACACTAAAGAAAAAGAAAAAAGTTCATTTTTAAAACATTTATACGAAAACCACTCTCATTTTTGTGATGTAGAAATGAGTTTAAATACTTGTTTTTGCGATGAAGAAAATTGCGATAGTAAAAAACTATGCGAACAAGAATTTACAAGAAGAAATTTGAAAAAAACAAAATTTAAAAAAGAAAATTTTTGTTTAAAATTTTCAAAGGAAAATAATGCTTGAAATTTTAAATTTCACCTTTTTTCAAAACGCTTTACTAGGAGCGATTTTAGTCAGTATAGCTTGTGGGATCATAGGTACTTTGGTGATGATAAATCGCCTTTTTTCTATGGCTGGAGGTATAACACATGGGGCTTTTGGTGGTATAGGTATAGCTTTTTATTTTTCTTTACCTATTTTATTAAGCACGGGAATATTTACTTTATTTTTGGCTTTTTTAGTAGCTTTTTTAGCTAAACGCTATGAACACAGAAGTGATAGTATTATCGCTGTAATTTGGGCTTTTGGAATGGCTGTTGGGATTATTTTAATCGATTTAAGCCCTAGTTATAACACAGATTTAATGGCTTATCTTTTTGGGAGCATTTTGGCTGTAGGAACACAAGATTTATGGCTTATGACTTTGGTTGATGGCATGGTGGTGCTTTTGATCTTTTTATTTTATAGACAATTTGAAGCATTAAGCTTTGATGCGGAATTTGCAAAAGTTCGTGGTATCAATACAAGTTTTTTTCATTATCTTTTAATCGCCCTTATGGCTTTTTGCATAGTTATTTCCATACGCCTTGTAGGGCTTATTTTGGTTATGGCTTTACTTAGTATCCCAAGCTTTATTGCTGAAAATTTCACTAAAAGACTTGGCTTTATCATGATTTTGGCAAGTTTTTTAAGTATGATTTTTTGCATTTTAGGACTTATACTTAGCTATTATCTTAATCTCTCAAGCGGTGCTTGTATCATAGCTGTAGCTTGCTTTGGTTTTTTAGCGCATTTGATAGGCAAATTTTTAAAAAGGTAAAGGTGCAAAACACACTTGCACTTTTATATCTTTTTGCCCTTGTTCTTTAAAATACAAATGTTCGCTTGCCTTAAAAACAAAAAATTTTTCTGCGATTTTTCTTTGTAAATCTTGAGTTTTTTCACATAAAGGATACACAAGTTTAATATCATAAATTTTAAATTTGCAAGCATAAGCAAACATTTGATACAAATCGCTTTGTGTTATACCCTCTTTTTTCTCATCTTCACTATCATTTGGAATTTTCCATTTGGTATCTAGGATCATTTTATTTTTTATATATAAATCAGGCTTTAGCATGAAACAATTTTCATCATTTTTTGAGATTAAATACTTTCCACTGTTTTGGACTTTAATATCTTGAGTTGGATTTACTTTTTTTAGCATATAAGCTACATAATCTTCAAAAATTTTTTCCATAGGAAAAAGCAAGGCAAAAGCTTCATTTTTACCATGATAAGGCATAAAACTTTCATTTTTTAAGAAAATTTTACACCACAAAAGCAAGTTTTCATAATAATCAAAATGTCTTGAAATTTTATAACTAAAATCTTTTTCATAATTTTTAGAAAATTCTACCTCATCAAGCATTTGCATGGCTTTTATAAGTCTAAATTTATTCAAACTTGTTTTGGATTTTAAAAAATTTAGCGTTGATTTTATCAAACGATTGGGTGCTATATCTAAAACAAACTCATCATTGCTTGTAAAAAATCTTTCTTTGTGTATCAAATTTCGCTTGATATTCTCGTTAAATAGTAATTTTCCCTTTAAAAAAGCCCTATTTTCTTCGCAACTTAGATAAGATCTCATCAAGCCTTTTTTATATACGCTATCAAATTCATCTAAAAACATAGTGATAAACACTTCAAATAAAGGAATTTTAGAACTTTGCAAAGATGAAATTTGCGATTTTTTAAAGGGGGAGTTTTTTAAGGTTTTTAGCATATTTATCAAAAGATTTTTGGGATTAAATTTAAAATCTTTTTCATAAAAATCATTATTTTTAGAAATATTGTCTAATTCATAACATCTTCTTAGTTTTTCTTTGTCATGATTTGAAGAACTATCTTCTTTTTTATAACTATCCAAATTCGTGCATTTTGGCAAAATCTCCAAAACCCCACTTTTAGTCTGTATAATGCCAACATAATTTTTAGCTTTTAAGGTATTTTTGTTTTTAAAGCCTAAAAGACTTTCATTATTTTTTGCAAAGTCTTCTAGCTCTTTATAAAACCCTTCGGCCTTTTCTTTGAAAATTTCTTTTAAATCTTCTTTAGAAAAAGCTTGGTATTCGATGATGGAAAAAGTGCTATTCATTTTCGTTTTTTAATTTATTTGCTATTTCATCATTATAAATTGCTTGATATATTTCTATTTTATCCCAAATTTTATCATCAAATGAAGCAATATCATAAATACTTCTCTCGCTATTAACACTATCTAGATTTTTTATTTTTTGAAGATATTTATCATCTTTTTTATCTTTAAAAATCATACCATTATCATTTAAAACCGCATTAATCAAAGCATAATCATTATAAAAATACTCTTGCAAAAGCGGGATAATTTTGTTTTGAAAAATACTTTTTAAATCATTTAAATTTTCAACACCTATAAAAAATGCGTGTCCTATGGTTTTTTCTCTATCTAGTAAATATTCTATACGAGTGTTTATAGCTTTTAATAATTCTTGTAAATTAATACCTTCGCAATCCATAGATAATTTGCTCACATCAGGCATCATCTCAATAAATTCAAAGCGTCTTCTTAAAGCTGTATCAAGAGAAGTTATGCTTCTATCGGCTGTATTCATAGTGCCTATGATATAAACATTTTTAGGCACTCCAAATTTTTCACCGCTATAAGGCAAAGTCACTTTTAACTCTTCTTTTTCACCTATCCTTTTACTAGGTTCTATCAAGGTTATAAGCTCACCAAAAATCTTACTTACATTACCACGATTGATTTCATCTATGATGATTATATAAGGTTTTAAAGAATTATCATTGTTTTTATTATTTTCAATCTTTGCGGTTAATTGTTTTTCATATGCTTTAAATTTTTTCACTAAATTAAAGTAATAAGTATGAGCTCTATCAGCATAACCTCTATTAAATACCTTTTTAAACATTTCAGTAGCATTGTTAAATTCATCTTTGTATTTTAATAACTCCATAAATATAGATAAATTTAAATTAAAAATTCCATCGAATCTCTCTACGCCTTCACTATAAATCACAATTGTTTTATTATCAATTTCAACAACAAAGAAATTTCCACCCTTTGTTTTACCAATAGGCTCATTTGTTTCCAAAAGCCAATTTAAAAAATTTTCAACCTTTTCTTTTAATTCTATTTTTTTATTCAACTCATCTGCATTTAAGATACTATTCCCATAATTATCCAAAGCTTTTTCGCAAAGTTCTTTAAAAATTCCATCTTTTATTTCATATTGTATTTCTTGAGAATTTGCTTTATTATTCATCACAGGCTTTATGCCTTCTACAAATTCTTCATATCCATAGCTTTGATGAAAAGTAGTAAATACTATTTGTCCATTTTTTACATACCCATCAAATTTGGCTTTTTTATCATCTCTACTTTCTAAATTTTCGCCCAAAATTTCCAAAGCTTTATCTATAGTATGATAAGTTTTTCCTGTGCCCGGAGGTCCATAAAGAATTTGATTTAAGGGTATAATTTTCATATTTGATTCCTCAGATTGCACTCTTTCAGTTATAAAAATATCTTGTTCATAATAATCAATCAAAAAAGCCCTATAATAATTCAATGCACTAGAATACATATTGTTTCCATTGCTGTTTTTTAACTTAAATTCTTCATTTTTATTTAATTTATTTATATTTTGATCAAAACTAAATAAATCACAACTATATAGATTTTCTTTTAAAAATTCTTTTGATATATTTTCTATAACTTGAATATATTTATTTATAGTATTTTTATCTAATTTCTTTTTATTTAAATATTCACTAAATAAATTTTTCATTTTATCTATATAATTTTGACTATCCATGCCATATTTATTCCATAAAGGAATAGCTATATTTTCTATCATTTTAACTAATGATAAATTTTTATTCTCTAATAATTTTTTATGTATTTGATATATTTTTAATTTTTCTTTAAATTCATTCAAAGATATTAAATCTAAAACATTTTTAGAAAAAATATTAACTATTTTTATATTCTTTACATCTTGATAATGAAAAGCTATTTTCCATTTAATTGCATCCCCAAAATCTATTTTTTCTATAGCTTTTAAATTATTATATTGACTTGCTTGTATTATTTGTATGATTTTTTCTTTGATATTATTAAATGCTTCATTTTCATTATTGCCATATTTAGCAATCCAAGCATAATTTTGACTATATAATCTACCGCTAGAAGATTCTTTCTGACTTTCATCATTTCTTCTATATATACCAAATTTAAAAGCTGAGCCACCCCAAATACTTCCTAGATTATCCAATTTGCTTTCTATCCAAAAAGTAAAATCATCTCTATTTGGATTATCTTTTTTAATGTTAGTATATTCTTCAAGAGTCATATTTTTAACTTTTTCTAAAGTCCATACTTCTTGAAATTTTAAAAAGCCATCAAGCATTTCTTGTAATTTTTTTTCATCTAAATTCCACATTACCAAATCCTTAAATTATGCTATTTTTAAATCATATTTAGATTTCTTACCACTCCACAAAGGTTCTAGCTTTTTTTATATCATTAAAATTTATAGTAGTTTTTTCTTTATTTTCTAAATTTTCTAAAGTGATATTTTCATCATCTACAGCAATGATTTTTGCTTCGAATTTTTCTTTTTCATTGGTTGCAATCTTCACAAGTTCACCTATACTTTTAGCAAAGTGTTCTATCTTACTAAGTTTTCTTTCAAGTCCTGGTGAAGATACTTCTAAAAAATACTCCCCATTTACAGGTGACTCTACATCAAAAATAGGCGATAAAATTTCACTAAGCCTTGCACAATCATCAAGATTTACCCCACCTTCTTTTTGCACATAAATTCTATAAATTTTTCTGCCATTTTCACTTACTAGCTCATCATCATAAAAGCTAAGTTCTGCTTCTTTGCAAAGGGCTTCAAGATTCATTTTTATCCTTTTTTATTTTTTCAAAAAGTGCATCCATATGGTTTTGATACTCAAGCCTATCATCAAATTTAAAATGAAAATTCGGACACCTATACCAGCCCTGCTCACTCATGCAGTAATTTTGCAAAGCTCTACTTGCCTTTTTTAAAGAAGATAAAATTTTTTCTTGCTCATGGACATTAAAAAACATCTTATCAAGATACACAAAAGCATCATATCTGCCTTTTTTGCACTCTACATCCACTACACACAAATTTTTCAAATTTTCATCATCTAAATTTGCTAAAGCTTCAGGGATTAGCTCTTTTAAGATACTTTCGGTGCGTAGTTTTTTAATCTCACTTGGGTTCATAGACTTGCTTGTTCCTCTACTTCTTTATAGCTTTCTATATAATCACCCATTCTCATATCATCACACCCTTCTATACCTACGCCACACTCATAGCCTTTTGCCACTTCTTTAACATCATCTTTAAAGCGTTTAAGCGAACTTACATTGCCTTCATAAACCACAACTCCATCACGAATAAGGCGAATTTTGGCTCCACGGTTAATCACCCCTTCAGTTACCATACAACCTGCGATTTGTCCGATTTTTGGTACATTGATCACTTGTCTAATCTCTGCTTGTCCTAATTGCTCTTCAGAAATAATCGGGCTCATCATACCACCAAGTAAGGCTTTTACATCATCTAAAAGATTATAAATCACATTATAGGTTTTAATTTCTACACCTTTATCCTTAGCACGCTCTTTAACTTCCCCTGTTGGGCGTATGTTAAAACCTAGCACTATAGAGTTTTCACTCGCACTTGCAAGCTCTATATCACTTTGTGTGATCCCTCCTACCCCGCTATGAATGATATTAACTTTAATTTCATCATTTCTAAGTTTTTCTAAACTTGCTTTTAAAGCTTCTAAAGATCCTTGCACATCAGCTTTTAAAATAACAGGCAAGGCTTTTAGATTACCTTCTTTGATCTTAGCTCCAAGCTCATCAATGCTAACTTTAGTGGATTTGCTAAGTTCTTTTTGGCGATTGTATTCGTGGCGTTTATTAGCGTATTCTCTTGCTTCTTTATCTGTTTTTACTGCAATTAAAATTTCACCTGCATCTGCTACTTCACTAAGTCCTACGATAACCCCACATTCACCTGGTTTGATTTCTTTTAAAGCTTTACCTTGATCATCGCTCATCGCACGCACTTTTCCATAAGCCTCGCCTGCAACCACAGTACTTCCTACAGTAAGTGTTCCATTTTGCACGATGATAGTAGCTACTGCACCACGCCCTTTTTGCACAGAACTTTCTATAATGCTTGCTTTAGCAAAACTTTTTGGATTGGCTTTAAGTTCTAAAATATCAGCTTGTAAAAGCACAATTTCAAGCAAATCTTCAATCCCCATTCCTGTTTTAGCCGAAACTCCTACAAATTCATAAGATCCGCCCCATTCTACTGGCATAATTTCCATTTCTGCGAGTTGAGTTTTTACCATATCAGGATTTGCTGCTTCTTTATCCATTTTGTTAATAGCGATAATAATAGGCACACCTGCTGCTTTAGCATGATTTATCGCTTCTTTGGTTTGTGGTTTTACCCCATCATCTGCGGCCACAACAATGATTACAATATCAGTGATACTTGCACCCCTTGCACGCATAGCAGTAAAAGCTTCGTGACCTGGGGTATCGATAAAAGTAATTTTACGTCCATTTTTTTCTACCATATAAGCACCCACGTGCTGAGTAATACCCCCTGCTTCACCACTTGCAACGCGTGATTTTCTGATATAATCTAGCAAAGAAGTTTTACCATGATCAACATGCCCCATGATGGTAATCACAGGTGCTCTAGTCACTAAATCTTTTTCATCAGTCTCTTCTTCATAGTCTTTTACATAATCAAACTCATCAGCCTCGTTAATGATATTGATCTCTATACCAAATTCAGCAGCCAAAATTTCAATCGCATCTTCATCTAAGAAATCATTTTTTGTTGTCATCATTCCAAGCATGAAAAGTTTTGAAATCACTTCACTAGTGCTTTTTCCTATCTTATCAGCGAATTCATACACACGAATTTCTTTAGAAATAGAAACACTACTTACTTCTTCTACTTCCTTTTTTTCAATCTTTTTAGGTGGTTTTTTACGACTTCTTCTTTGAATTCCACCTTCAAGCCCAAAACCCGCAGAATTTCCAACAGCTTGTCTTATAAAATTAGGTTGTTTTTTATTAATATTTTGTGGTTTTTCTTGTTCTTTTACACTAAAATCAGGTAACACTACCTCATCTTCATCATCTAAAGAAATATCACCAAAATCATGTTCATCTAAAAAATTCATTTTTTCGGTACTTTCTTTTTTACTCGCAACAAAAGATTTTTTTTCTTTTTTCTTTTTCTTCAAACTCTCATCAGCATTTGAAAACATGGTTTTTAAACTTAAGCGATCTTCATTATTGATAGATATATCATTTGAATTTTTTACTTCTTCTTTTTTAACTTGAATTTCTTCTTCGTCTTTTTTCTTTTTAACAATGACAAGTCCGCGTCTTTTGGCTAAAGTTGCACTAGCAAGGCTTTGTGGCTTATGAGCATCAATAATTTCTTGTTTTTCTTCCTCTTTTGCATTTTCTTTTTCAACTTTTAATTCTTCTTTTTTAACTTCTTGTTTAAGCTTTTCTTCTTTTTTAGGTTCTTTTTTTTCAGATTCATTTAGCTTTTCTTGTTCTTTTATATTTTCTTTTTTAGGCTTTTTTGCCGTAGGAGTTTTGATATTTTTCTTAAAAGCTTCTGGAATTTCTCTTGTTTGTATATACTCATAAATAGCTGCTGCAATCTCAGGTTCTACAGCATTTGATGCTGTTTTAATTCCAAGCCCCAATTCATTTGCCTTTTCAATAATTTCCTTACTATCATAACCTAATTCTTTTGCGATTTCATGAATTCTAATCTTTGCCATTTAAAAATATCTCCTTAAGTCCTTGCTGAGTAATTTTAGTATTTAAATTTTTACATATTTTAGAAAATGCTTTTTGTAAGATTTTATCTTCTTTCTCAATACAATTTTGACATAAATATCCGCTTCTTCCATGTTCTGCTTTAGGCACAATATCTCCTAAAACAACTTTAAATCTAAATAACATATTTTGCTCAAAGCGGTTTTTACACACTATGCACATTCTAATTGGTATATGTTTTTTCAAAATTATATCTTTTTTTTATATTTTTTAGCAAATTTCAAAGCCATTATCATCAAATTCTAAATATTGCACACGAAAATCTTTAAATTTTGTTTGCATTTTCTTTGCCAAAGCTAAAGCATCATCTTTGAAAGCTAAAGAAAAAAAGCTCGATCCCGAACCTGAAAGTGTGCTCATTAAAGCTTTATTTTCTAAAGCAAATTTTTGCACTTCAAAAAGCTCCGGTAAGTTTTTCATACGATTGATTTCATGGAGCTTATCTTGACTTGCAAATTTTAAAAATTCATATTTTTTCTCCAAAAAACAAGCGGTTAAAAATGAAGCATGAGAAAGGTTGAAAACCGCATCATTAAAACTTAAATTTTTAGCCAAAGCTTGGCGTGATTGTTCCGTACTCATTGCCAAATTTGGGATCACAACCACAGCAGCTAAATCTTTATCAATCTCTTTTTTGATACTATAAACTTTATTTTTTTCAACCAAAGAACACACAAAACCACCAAGAGTAGCTGGAGCGATATTATCTGGATGGTTTTCATAAATTAAAGCTTCATCTAAAATACGTTCTTTTTCTACCTTAAATCCACTCATATAATAAGCACTGGCAATAGCTCCAACAATCACAGCTGAAGAGCTTCCTAACCCTCTTGAAAGAGAAATGTTATTTTGAAAAATAAAACGAAAATTATCTTTTTTTCCACTTAGTTTTTCATAAATTTCATAAAAAATATTTACAAATATATTGTTTTTTTTAAGAAAAATATTATCACTGCCCTCACCTCCAATACTGATGCTAAAAACACCTGATTTTTGGATTTGAGTTTCATTAAAAAGCTTTAAACTAAGTCCTAAACAATCAAAACCTGGCCCTAAATTCGCACTCGTAGCGGGAACTAAAATTTTCAAATTTCATCCTAAATTGCATCTAAAAAATAAAAGGGAAGATTATCATTATTTAGTTTAAGCTCTTGTAAATTTTTTGGTAAAAAAAACTCTGCTGGGATATTTTGTTCTAAGCAAATTTCACCTTCCTTATATACAAAACAAAAATTTTTATTTGCACTTATGGGTTTATAGCCATTTAATTCAAAAGCACTCACCGCAAATAAAGGAATATTTTTTACTATACTTAAAGTACTCAAACTTACATAAGAAATTTTAATCCCCATATAAGAACCTGGACCATTAGCATAAATTAAACTTGTAAAATCATATTCTTTAAGCAATTCATCTAAAATTTTTGGTAAAAATTCGCTTGCTTTTTCTTCACTTTTATAAGTTTTTATAAGTTCATCATCTTGATAAATTCCGATCATTAAAGGCTTAGATAAGGCATTAAGCAAAAGAGAGGTTTTTATGCAAATACCTTTTCATAAGCTTTTTGGGTTGTTTTTTCAAGGCTTACAATTTCATAAGCATCTTTATCTTTTAAAACTTCTTTAGTAAGCAAATGATTTAAATGATGACTCCCAGCATATGAAGTATAATCTCCAAAAACACGATATCCAAGTAAGGTTAAATCTCCAATTGCATCTAAAATTTTATGTCTTACAAACTCATCTTTGAAACGCAAACCCTCAGGATTTAAAATACGATTTTCATCTACCACTATAGTATTTTCTAAACTTCCACCTAGTGCTAAATTCATACTCCTAAGAGCTTGAACATCTTTTAAAAAACCAAAAGTTCTAGCCCTTGCTATGTTTTCTATATAATTTTTTTTGCTGAATTCAAAATTGTAACTTTGTTCACCTATAACAGCATTGTCAAATTTAATTGTGTAATTAATACGGGGTTCTTTAGTAGGAGTTAAACGCACAAATTTATTACCATCTCTTACTTCTATAGGCTTTTTAATTACCATAATTTTTTTAGGCGCATCAAGTTCTTTTACCCCTGCTTCATCAAGCATCATACAAAAACTAATACTTGATCCATCCATAACAGGAGCTTCATTTGCATTTAAAACTATGCGTACATTATCGATTCCATAAGCATTAATCGCACTCATTAAATGCTCTATTGTAGAAATAAATCCACGATCATCTCCTAAAACAGTTGCCATTTGAGTATTGATCACATTTTCAGGACTTGCCTTATAGCTTGCATTAAGATCGCTTCTAAAAAATACTATACCACTATTTGCTTCTAAAGGCTCTAAAGTAATTTCTATGGGTTCACCCTTATGAAGTCCTATACCTACGCCTTTGACAGTTTTTGCTAAAGTTAATTGTTTCATTAATTTTTTCCTAAAATTATCTTTTTACCATCATTTAAAACATTGTAAATATTATTTTCTATCCATTTTTTATCTTGCCATTGTTCAGGACGCGTTTCAACTCCTTGAACCAAAACTCCAAAATGCAAATGATCACCTAAGGCTAAACCACTTGTTCCTGTTTTGCCTATAATGCTTTGTTTATTAATCATTTCATCTAAATCAACATTTTTAGAAGAACAGTGCCCATAAAGACTATATACTCCAAAACCATGATAAACAATTAAATTTAAACCATAAATTCCATTTTCAGCAGCAAAAACAACCTTGCCTGCGTTATTGCTTATGATAGGAGCTTGTGCTACGCTTGCTAGATCAAGCCCCATATGATAAGAATCACTCACAAATTGCCCATTATAAGAATAATACCTATGATCAGCAAAATCCGCTACTTTCATACCATTTTTAAGAGGTAAAAATAAATTCAAATCAAAATTATCAATTTTTTCCTCAGGTACTTTTGAAGTGATTTCATGGATAAGTTCTTCATTGCTATTTCTTAAAGTTTCATTGACAAACTTAAATTTTTCATAACGATTGAGATTATTATCTTTTGGAGCGTATTGATTGGCTAAATTCTCAATCTTTCCATCTAAAAATTTATCCGTTAAATTAATATTTGAAACACGATATTTACGATTAACAAAATAATACCTTATACGTTCTTTTGAAATATTTCCTGCTTTATCCGTAGCGATAACAAATGCGCGAAATTCCTCATCTCTTGCATCCCAAGCAATCAAAGCCGCATAATACCCTTCTTTTACATAAGGTGTAACTTTAAAGATTTTACCTTTATTTGTTTCTATATACACCTTATCTAAATTAGCATCATCGGCCTTAAAAACAACTGCCCCAGCACCGCCTTGCTCGATTTGGTAAGAATTGCTTATGATATTGATTTTTGGAGCCGTATTATCTACTAATACCGCAATTTGTTTTCTTGCTTCATTGCCACTAAAAAAATTCCAAAAACTAGAATCTTTAGCTATCACCTCTAAAACAAAAGATTTTACATTTTCTTTGTAACCAAATTTTGGCAAAGCAACTTGCAAGGTAATATCTTTTAAATTAGAAATCTTTTCATCTGCTATAATCATTGCACTAGTATTGTCGTCTTTATGCAATATAATTTGTACATTTTTGATAGAACTTTCATCATCTTTAACATGCACTAAAATAGGTTTTTTAAGATCAGTATATACAACATCTGGCATTAAAATTTGAGGAGGATTTTTTTCAAAAATACTTAATCTTGAAATAAAAAAAATCAAAATTGCTATTAAAACTAAAATTAAAACAGATAAATAAGTTTTGCCTTTTCTTTTTGCCATAACCTTCCTTAAAAATTTTCAATGTTTTTGTTGTTTTTAGTATAAATTCTATTATATTTTCAGTAAATATCTAGCAAATTTATAAAATTTCTCTTAGAGTATTAGCCTGTTTCATCCATTCTCTTAATTCATCATTTTTGTCTAATTGTATCATTTGTTTACATCTCTCTAATTCTTGTTGAAAAAAATCAATAGAACTTAATAAGTTATCTTTATTTTGTAAAAAAATACTTTCCCACATTTGTGGCGATGATTTGGCAATTCTGCTCATACCTTTAAAAGATCCTCCAGCTAAATGAACAATATTTCTTTTATCCTCTTCTTTCATTACAAAATTTGCCAAAGAAAAACTTATAACATGAGGCAAATGAGAAATAATAGCAGCATGATGATCATGGGCTTTACTATCCATAAAAACAATTTTCATCCCTAAATGAGAAAAAATTTCCACTGCTCGTTTTTGATGCAAGTCATCAGCTATTTCACTATCACAAAGAACACAAACTGCATCTTTATAAAGCTCTTTAAAAGCCGCTTTTGGGCCTGAATTTTCAGTTCCTGTCATAGGATGAGCAAAAAGAGTTTGTTTGATTAAATTCTTAGGCAAACTTTCTATAATTTTTCTTTTTGTACTTCCAAGCTCTATAATTGTTACATTAGAAGGCAAATCAACTAACTTTTGCAAAATTTCTATAATAGCATTAACAGGAGTTGCGACAAAAATCATATCACATAAAGCTAAATCTTTAAATTCTATAAGCTCATGAATAAGACCTAATCGCAGGGCATCTTTTTCATTTTCTTTACTTAAATCCATACCATAAACACAAGAAATAAGCTTATTTTCTTTCAAACAAAGCCCTAAAGATCCACCCATAAGCCCAAGCCCTATAATTGCTATTTTCATACTTTCTACCTTAGTTTTTTGTTAAATTTTTTTTGCTATTATACAGCTTTTAATAAAGCTTTAGGTAAAAAATCAATGAAAAAACATCTTATTAGTATTTGTGCTTTAGTTGCTATAGCCAATGCAGCAACCATTAAAGATATTAAATTTATCGGATTAAACCACTTATCAAATACAAGTGCCATGAATATTACAGGGCTTAAAATAGGCGAGGAAATAAATCCTGCAAAAATCAACACTGCTATTCTTAATCTTTATAAACAAAATTATTTTGAAAATATCGCGGTAGATAATAACAATGGAATTTTAGAAATTATAGTTACTGAAAAACCAACTATAGCAAAGGTTACTATCACAGGTATAGCTTCAAATGATAGAAAACAAGTTGAAAGTATTTTAGGGATTAAAAGAGGCACACTACTTGATGAAGGAAGTATAAAAGAAGCTATTGAACGCATTAAAGCTTATTATGAAGCAAAAAGTTATTTTGATACTATTGTAGAATACAAAAAAAAGACTTTAGAAAATACTGATGGACTAGAGCTTGAATTTATAGTAAATCGTGGCGAAAATATCATTATTGATAATGTTCATTTAAGTGGAGCCAAGAAATTTTCATATTCTGATATAGAACCTGCTGTTGTTAATAAAGAAAAAGAATTTATGGGATGGATGTGGGGACGCAATGATGGAAAATTAAAAGTTTTTGAACTTAGTAACGATAGTTCAAGAATTGCTGATGAATATATGAAAAAAGGATATTTAGATGTTCAAGTATCCTCGCCTTATCTTAAAACCTACACAGATACTTATCAAGCAAATTTGACTTATTTTATCAAAGAAGGAAAGCCTTATAAAATTAAAAGTATAAGCATAGAAAATCCTTTATTTGATGATAAGCAAAATGCACAAACCGTAAAAGATTTAAGATCAAGCACTGGCAAAACTATCAATATCGAAGACATTAGAAAAGATGTTAAAACCATAGAAACACAAAGTGCTGATTTGGGTTATGCGTTTGTAGAAGTCTATCCTGATATTCAAAAAAATGATCAAACTCAAGAAGCCACCGTTGTATTTAAAGTAATCCCTCATGATAAAGTTTATATAAGAAATGTTATTATTTCAGGAAATTCACGTACTGTAGATCGCGTCATACGCCGAGAATTATATATAACAGAAGGTAATTTATACAATAGAACAGACTTAAGCGAGTCAAAAAATGCTTTAAAAAGAACTTCTTATTTTGACGATGTAAATATCAAAGAAGAAAAAGTTGATGATACACATATTGATTTGATTGTTGATGTTAAAGAAGCTTCTACAGGAGCTATTTCTGGAGGCATTGGCTATGGATCAAGCGATGGTATTTTGCTTAACGCTTCTTTATCAGATACAAATATCTTTGGTTCAGGAATAAAAAGTTCTGTAAGCGTAGATAAAAGCGATGATACCTTATCAGGAAGGATTAGTCTCATAAATCCACGCGTTCTTGATAGTCAATATAGTCTGGGTGGAACACTTTATTCAAATGACTATGAATGGGATAATTATTCAGAAAAAAATTACGGCTTTGATATAACAGTTGGACGCCAATTTGCAAGATACTATAATGTAAGCTTAACTTATAATCTTGAACAAAGCGATATATATCACTTAAGTCCAACTCTTTTAAGAACAGGATATGAACTTGGCAAAAGTATTAAAAGCTCTATAACTCCAGCAATCACCTTTAACAATACAGATGATTATTATCTGCCACGATCAGGTATCATTGCTTCAACTAGTTTAGAATACGCTGGACTTGGCGGAGATCAAGAATTTATTTCATCAAGCTCTAAATTTAACTTTTATCAAGGTTTGCAAGACTATATAGGATATGATCTTATTTATCGCTATAAAGCGAGTTTTTATAAAGTATGGGATGAAGGCTATTTGCCAATTAATCAAAGAATTTATTTAGGTGGTATTAGATCGATACGCGGTTTTGAAAGCAGAACGGTAAGCCCCAAAAATCAATGGGGAGATGAAGTAGGCGGAACCATAGCTTTTGCCAATTCCGTAGAACTTAGTTTTCCTTTGATTGATAGAATCAAACTTCGTGGTAGCGTGTTTTTTGATTATGGTATGATAGGACGTAAAAATTTAGATGAAATAAAAAGAATGAGTACAGGTATAGGCATTGAATGGATTACACCAATTGGACCTTTACAGCTTGTATTTGCCAAACCTCTTAATGATAAAAAAGGTGATGATACTAATAGTTTTGAATTTAATCTTGGAACACGCTTTTAATGAAAGAATTTTTAGATGCTTGCTTGAATGCAAATTTGCAAATACGCAAGTATCTAAACAATATCCCACAAAATGATCTTAAACTTTGCTCTAAATTAGGCTATGATAAAAATCAAGGCTATGAGCTTGACTTAAAATGTGAACAAATTTTCATAAAATATCTTAGTTGTTTTGGACAAATTTTTTCTGAAGAAAGCGGATTGATCGGAAAAGCTAGCCCAAAACAAATGATTCTTGATCCTTTGGATGGAAGTTCAAATTTTGTTTCTAAAATACCATTTTATGGAACTTCTGTAGCTCTCATGGAAAAAGATCAGGCAAAAAGCGCTTTTGTTTGCAATCTTGTCAGTCAAGAAATTTTTGCTTTTAATAACAATCAAGCTTTTAAATCCAATCTTTCCGATCCAAAATACTCACCCTTAACACCTAATCTATTTTCTAAAATAGGTATAGTTGAAAAAATTTCACTTTATCCAGAGCTTCTCGATTTTTTAACAAAAAATCAATTAAAATTTCGCTCTTTGGGTGCAACAGCCTTAAGTCTCGCTTATGCTTCGTATTTTAGTTTTGTATTAATTCTTGGAAAAACACGAATTTTTGATACAGTAGCTGCTTTAACAATTCATCAAAATTTATATATAGAAAAAAATGAAAATTTCCTTCTCCTAAGCCAAGACAAGAAAATTTTTGATATAATCTTAGAATTTTTAAAAAATAATTAGGTGAATATATGAATTTTGCAGATATTTTTTCAAAAATAAGAAGACAACAACCTAGTATTAAAGAAGCTCCAAATCACTGGGTAAAATGCCAAAGTTGTCATGCTTTGATGTATTATAAAGAAATAGAATCTTGTTTTAATGTTTGTCCTAAATGTAATTATCACATGAGAATTTCAGCTGATGAACGTATTAAACTTTTAAGTGATGAAGGCAGTTTTATTGAGTATGATGCAAATTTAGAAGCTATAGATCCTTTAAAATTTGTTGATAGCAAATCCTATAAAAAACGCCTTAGCGAAGGTGAAAGTAAAACAGGTAGAAAAAGTTCTGTCATGAGTGGAGAATGTGAAATCAATGGTTTAAAAACCCAACTTGTTGTATTTGATTTTTCTTTTATGGGCGGATCTTTAGGTTCTGTTGAAGGAGAAAAAATCGTTAGAGCTATACAAAGAGCCATCACAAGTAAAACCCCTCTTGTCATCGTAAGTGCAAGTGGTGGAGCTAGAATGCAGGAAAGTACTTATTCTTTAATGCAAATGAGCAAAACTAGCGCCGCACTTAAACTTCTTAGCAAAGAAAAACTTCCTTATATTAGCATTTTAACTGATCCTACTATGGGTGGGGTAAGTGCTTCTTTTGCTTGGCTTGGAGATTTAATCATCGCTGAACCTGAAGCTTTAGTAGGTTTTGCTGGTGCAAGAGTTATCAAACAAACCATAGGAGCAGATTTACCTGAAGGCTTTCAAAAAGCAGAGTTCTTGTTAGAACATGGACTTATAGATGCCATAGTTGAAAGAGGAGAACAAAAACAATATCTTAGCGATGTACTAAAATTTTTTAGTGGAAAATAATTTGCAAGTTAATATCTTTTGTATTCAAAAAAGTGATGAATTTAAAACTTGGAGTGAGAAATACTCTAAACTCATCTCCAAATACGCCACTTTAAAAGAAATAAATGTTTTTAATAAAAAAATAGCCTTAGCTCAAAATTTAAATGCCATAGAAGCAAAAAAAAGCTATGAAGAAGCTTTTATGCCTTATAAAAAAGGCTATTGTATCACTCTTGATGAAAGAGGAAAAGAACTTACAAGTATAGAATTTGCAAAACTCATCCAAGATAAAAATGAATTAAGTTTTTTTATAGGCGGTGCTTATGGTTTAAGAGAAGAATTTAATCAAAGTTTGGATTTTAGACTATCATTAAGCAAACTTACTTTAGCACATCAATTTGTTAAAACCTTACTTTTAGAACAAATTTATCGTGCATTTTGCATCAACAACAATCACCCTTATCACAAATAGAAAGTTTTAAAATGAAAAAAAATGAAATACAAAATTTCAAAAATATTTTAGAAGAAAGAAAAAAAGCCATCTTAGAAAATTTGCAAAGCAATTCAAATGAAATCGAAGCTCTTCAAAATAGCGTCCCAAGCGATAGTGTAGATTTTTCTGTCATAGAAACAGGCTCTCAAATTGACTTTACTATCAGCACCAATCTCAAAGAAGAACTTATAGAAATCGAAGATTCTTTAGATAAAATCAAAAACGGTACTTATGGAATTTGCCAATCTTGCGATGATGAAATCGACTCTCAAAGACTAAAAGTCAAACCTCACGCAAGATATTGTATCACTTGCCGTCAAATTGCAGAACAAGGAAAAAAACATGAAAATTAAACTCTTCTTACTTGCAAGTTTTGTTTATATAGCACTTATTTTTGCCTTTGCTTGGCATCTAGAACTAGGAAGCTATACTCTAAATATCAGCACTTATACCTTTGAACTACCTATTATGATATGGCTTGTTATTCCTTTATTTATTTATATGATTTTAGCCGTTTTACACATAGCATTTTATGGATTTTTGCGTTATTTAAAATTTAAGCATTTTTTTAAAGATGCAGCTAAATTTGAAGCTTATACTCAAGATTTACTCCTTGAAAAAGATCTTAAAACCACTTTTCAAACAAAAGAATTTAGAGCTGTAGCACAACTTTTTAAAACCATAAAAACACATGAAAAAATTCCACACTCAAATAAAATCAATGAAATTTTAGATCTTATTGATGGTTTAAATAAAAACGAATTTTTTAACCTTAGCAAATTTAAACTCGAAAATAACAATGTTTTATATTTGCAAAATGAAAAAAATCATCTCAAAAACGATGCAAATTATGCCTATAACAAACTTAAAAACCTTAATGAAATCAAAGATGAATTTGAAGAAATTGCTTTTAACACTCTTATAGAAAAAGCTAGTTATGAGCAAATTAAAAATGTAAAAATCCCTAAAAAGCCTTCTGAAGTTCTCACACTTATCAAGCGTTTTAAAGAAGGAAATTTAGAACTTAGTGCAGCAGAATACGAAGTTTTACTTTCACGCAACATATTAAGCGAAAAAGACTATCTTAACGCAGCAAAACTAAGTACTAAACTTTTAAATCCTGATGCTATTTTAGGAATTTTTAACAAAATTAAAAATGAAAAAAGCGAAGCTTTAAGAGCGTATTTATATCTTTTAGCTGAATTTGGACTTTTAGATGAGTTAAGAGAGCAAATTCACAATGATGATAAGAAATTTAATAATTTTAAAGCCTTTTTAGCCTTGCGTGAAAAAAATATCAAAATCGATCTAAACCAACTCATACAATGATAGATTTTAGCAAAAAACCCTTGTTTTTAGCCCCTATGGCAGGTTTTTCAGATCTGCCTTTTCGTAATGTAGTAAAAAAATTTGGTGCTGATATTACCATAAGTGAAATGATAAGTTCTAATGCCTTAGTTTATGAAAGTTCTAAAACTTTACATATGTTAGAAAGAGCTGAATTAGAAAATCCCTATATAGTCCAAATTGCAGGTGGAGATAAAGAAGTGTTAAAAAAAGCAGTGCAAATGCTAAATGAAATGGATTTTGTAGATGGGATCGATTTTAATTGCGGTTGCCCTGTAAATAAAGTTGTTAAACAATGTGCTGGCAGTGCTTTGCTAGAAAATTTAGAGCTTTTTAAAAATCTTGTAGGAGTGATTAAAGAAAACAATAAAAAAAGCCTTACAAGTGTGAAATTTCGACTAGGATTTAATGAAAAATATCCTGAAAAAATGGCTAAAATTTGCGAAAGCTTGGGGGTGGATTTTATAAGTATCCACGGACGCACAAGAAAACAGCTTTATAGCGGAAAAGCCGATTATGAATCCATTGCTAGCGCTAAAGCGAGCGTGAAAATTCCTGTGATTGCAAATGGCGATATTAACGCACAAAACGCTAAAGAAGTTTATAAAATCACAAAATGCGATGGACTCATGATAGGGCGTGCAAGCGTAGGAAATCCTTGGATATTTTATGAAATCAAAAGCGGTAAAAGTGTAGATACAAATTTAAAAAAACAAATCATACTCACACATTTTGATGAAATGATAAAACACTACAAAGATCAAGGCGTAAGTATATTTCGCAAGCATTTACACGAGTATTCTAAAGGGCATAAAGACGCTTCAGCCTTTAGAGATGAAGTCAATCGTATCAATGATGCTAAGATAATGCAAGAAAAAATCGAAAGTTTTTTCTAAACCCTAGTTTGTCCTATAAGATTATTTAATCTATCCATTATAGATCCAACATAAGAATTTATACTTTCACTGCTTGCTTTCCAGCCATTAGCTTTTGCTTGATTAAACTGATTATCAAACAAAGCTCCACCATAACCTATGCTTGCATTTTGCCAAGCAACTCCTTTATCCATTGCATATATATCTGCATCAAGCCAGCCATCTTGTGCATAGCCTTTTAATAAACTTGCAAAATCAACTTTGCCTGTCATAATGTCATTTAAAGCAACGCTATCACCATTAAAATTTCTTTAGCCATAGCCCTATTGTAAGCTTCTACTTTTGGATTAAGTGTGGTTTTTGGACTCTCAACAGGTTGTCCGCTACCATATGATTTTAAAAAACTCATAAACAAAGCTTCTTTAGAATAACTTCCATCTTCATTTTGTGGATAAACTGACATATCAGGATTAAATTGCCAATCTTCACCTTTAGAAACATTTTTGATTTCTTCTAAGGATAAACCAAAACTATGTCCATTTATGCCATCTATTAAAGATCCCGATTGTATATATAAACTTTCAGCTTCTTTCATTTGTTCAGGGGTTTGATAAACATTTGAAATTAAAGAATTTGAAAAATCTCTTAGGTGAGTGATATTCATTCTATTGCTTGGATCATTAAAATCCATCGATTTTATTCCATTTATAGCATACCCCTTAGGCATAGAATTTATATCTGCTTCACTAAAACTTGTTTTATCATTTTGAAATGCACTTATTACTTGATTAAAGCTATTATAATAGGATTTAACAATAGAAGCCATATCAAAACTATTATAATAGTTTCCACTAGTTTCATCAGCCATATTATGTTAATTAAATCTTTCTATCTCATCTAAAGTAGATTTATGCATCTTAAAATCTTCAGGAAGTCCCGCAGCTTTGTTAAAATCACTTCCCATATAGCCATCTTTATCTACACTATAACCATAAGCTGTATTAGTGTTTAAATCAGCTTGTTTATATTTTAGAGTATAAATAGAGTTTTTAAATTCACTTGATATATCATAATTAGGAGAACTTGTCTTGCT
>NZ_RYYF01000012.1:0-45827 GCF_004378955.1 Campylobacter sp. US55 | reverse complement strand
AAAAGATGTAAGCAATGGTTTGAGTGATATAAATATATTTGATGCTTTGAATATTGAAACAAAAGAAAATTATCATTTTTAGGGTCTTAGAAAGAGAATAGGGTGTTTTTAGGGGTTTGGAAGGTAATAGAGGATAAAATTTAAAATTTTCTAAGTTAAAATTACATAGAATATATTAGCAATATTTTTGAAAAGATGTCGAAAATTTGAAGGCATCAAAATGGATTTTATAAAATTTCTTAATCATTTTCAACCCATATCTAAATCTTCTCAGCAAGCTAGTGTATATAAATCTTTTAAGTTGAATTTAAAACCAAAGATTCTTAATGAAAAAGACGAAAATTCCTCTTCATTTCAAGATCAAAAAACAGATGTAGCTCAAACTATGCTTCAAAGATTAGAAGATGAAAAAGTTTTCAATCAAAAGGTAAGTGATAAAGTGAAAAAAGCTGAAAGAGGTATGACTACTATATATTTTAGAGATCCTATTACAAATAAACTCGTTCGTAGTGCTTTAAGTTCAACAGCTATCAATAAAATGGGGATTGAATTTGATAAAGAAGATATGACTAAAAGACTTGATGGATCATATATTAAGTGGAAAAGCTGAAAATTTCGTGGCTGGATGGTATGCTGATATAGCATATACTAGAGCTTATATGGTTAGCGATAGAAATAATGATGGATATTTAGAAGATTACGAGCTTGAAGATACGAAAAGTGGTTTTGTAGCACAGGAAACAAATTTAGGACTTTTTGTGCAATCTTATACACAATTAAATGGTAGTGTAGATACTCTATTTGGTTTTGAAAAAGATTTTAGAGAAATGCGTCCAGATGATACCAAAGATACAGATTATGCTGGTAGAACTATAGGTTTAGAGCTTGATAAAATGATAAGAAAAGATGGAGATTTTGATGGAGAGCTTAGTTTTAGCGAAACTGGCATGCAAGCAGTAAAAACCAAAGCTCCAAATTCTAGATGGACTGAAAGTGTAGGTATATTAACTTTAACTAAATTTGATCAAACTAATACAATGGAAATTAAAGATATCTTGGATAAATTAGGTAAAGGTGTAAAATATGATGATTTAAGTGAAGATGAAAAATCTCTACTTAAAATGCAATTATCTGATAAAATTTTTGATGAAGTTGAAGATAAAGAAACTGGTAATAAAAAACTTGTTTTTAATCTGGATAAATTTAAAATTTTCTATGAAGCTTTTGTGGATTTATTCAAACAAAGAAGTGCAAAAATGCTAGGTTTAAAACCTGAAGATGCAACTAAACTTAATTATGACAATCTTGGTGAAATTGTCAACGAAATGAAGCAAACTTATTTTGATACAAATTCTACAAGTTATGGAAAAATAGCTGATTTAATTAAAATTTGGGCTTAGTTTTTATAATTATCTTGTAAAGTGTATTGTTATTTTTATTTTGATATATTGATATATTGTATTCTTATAAAAAAGTAACTAATAAAAGTTTAGTCATATAGACTAAATAAAATTAAGTATATTTTTTTATATTTATACTTGACAAAATAACACTCAATGTTGTATAATACTTCTAGCAATCAAAAAATAGAGTGCTAAAAATTTAAGGAAAGAGCTATGAAAAGCCGAGATAAAAAGGATTTGATTTTAGATTCTATCATCCAAACTTATCTTTTAGATAATGTTCCTATTGGTTCAAATGAATTGAATTTAAATCTTTGCATCCCTGCTTCAACTATACGCGTCTATCTTAAAAGGCTTAGCGACGAGGGTTTGATCACTCAGCTTCATATAAGTAGTGGTAGAATTCCTACTATTTTGACAATGCAAAATTACTGGCAAAGTTTTTGGAAAAAAGAACAAGATCAAGATATCAATATCAAAAGTGAGAATTTTTTAAAAGAGTTGAGTAAAGAATTTGAAATTTACTGTCTTGTTTATGGTGGTAGAAGCTTAGTGCTTAAAGAAGTGCTTGATCTAAATGCTAAGTTTATAGTGCTTGATTTTAAAGAAGAAGAGCTCGTTTTAAAATATGAAAAAGAAGCATGGAATTTTTTACAAAGTCTTATAGGATTGGATCTTTTTAGTATAGAAAAAATAGCTTTAAGGGTTCATTTTATGGATCTTGTAGAAAAAATAGCTAGCTTAAGGCAAAATTTGATTTGCTATAGAAGCAATGAAGAAAGAGCTTATCAAATTTATCAAAATGATGAATTTGTTAAGCTCTTAGATTGTGGAGTTCATCGTTATTTTAAAGAAAGTCTTGAATTTGAACCTTTATTTAAAGAAGGTTTTATGGGGCTTAAGGTGGATGCGCAGTTTTTGGGCGAAGATGTAAATATTATCTTAGCAGGTAGTGTTTATACGGATTATAAAAAAATATTACAATACATAAAGGAGGCGGCGTGAGCGAGCAAAAGCAAGAATTTGAAAACGAAAACGCAGAAAATTCTGAACATTTGCAAGATGAGAATTTGCAAAATATCGAAGATGTTGAGCAAAACAAATTGCAAAAAGACTATGATGAATTAAAAGACAAATATATGCGTGCAAACGCTGAATTTGAAAATATTAAAAAAAGAATGGAAAAAGAAAAGCTAAGTGCTATGGCTTATGCAAATGAAAGCTTTGCAAAGGATTTGCTTGATGTTTTAGATGCTTTAGAAGCAGCTATCAATGTCGAATGCCATGATGAAATTAGCTTAAAAATCAAAGAAGGAGTGCAAAACACTTTAGATTTGTTTCTTAAAAAACTTGAAAAGCATGGAGTGGCTCTTATTAAAGAAGAAAAAGAGTTCGATCCAAATTTACATGAGGCAATGTTTCATGTAGATAGTGAAAATCATCAAAGTGGTGAAGTGGTTACCGTGCTTCAAAAAGGCTATAAAATAGCCGATCGCGTAATCCGCCCAACCAAAGTTAGTGTAGCAAAATAAATTTTAATAAAAAGGATAAAAAATGAGTAAAGTTATAGGTATAGATTTAGGAACAACCAATTCTTGTGTTGCTGTGTATGAACGCGGTGAGAGTAAAGTAATTCCAAATAAAGAAGGTAAAAATACAACCCCTTCTGTGGTGGCTTTTACAGATAAAGGCGAGGTTTTAGTAGGAGATAGTGCAAAACGCCAAGCGGTAACTAACCCTGAAAAAACTATTTATTCTATTAAAAGAATTATGGGTTTGATGATCAATGAAGACGCGGCTAAAGAAGCTAAAAACAGACTTCCTTATCATATCACTGAAAGAAATGGTGCTTGTGCTATTGAGATTGCAGGGAAAATTTATACTCCGCAAGAAATTTCAGCAAAAGTTTTAATGAAACTAAAAGAAGATGCTGAAGCTTTCTTGGGCGAGAGTGTTGTAGATGCGGTTATTACTGTGCCTGCATATTTTAACGATGCGCAAAGAAAAGCGACAAAAGAAGCAGGAACGATAGCAGGACTTAATGTATTAAGAATTATCAATGAGCCTACTTCAGCAGCTCTAGCTTATGGACTTGATAAAAAAGATAGTGAAAAAATCGTGGTTTATGATCTAGGTGGGGGAACTTTTGACGTTACTGTGCTTGAAACTGGCGATAATGTAGTAGAAGTTTTAGCAACAGGTGGTAATGCTTTCTTAGGGGGCGATGATTTTGATAATAAACTTATTGATTTTCTAGCTAATGAATTTAAAGATGAAACAGGCATAGATCTTAAAAATGATGTTATGGCTTTACAACGCTTGAAAGAAGCAGCAGAAAATGCTAAAAAAGAATTAAGCTCAGCTAATGAAACTGAAATTAATTTACCATTTATCACAGCAGATGCAAGTGGGCCAAAACACTTGGTTAAAAAACTTACTAGAGCTAAATTTGAAGGTATGATTGATTCTTTAGTGGCTGAAACCATCACTAAAATCAATGAAGTAGTAAGTGACGCAGGGCTTAAAAAAGATGAGATTAAAGAAATTGTTA
This sequence comes from Campylobacter sp. US55, assembly GCF_004378955.1. NCBI lineage: Bacteria > Pseudomonadati > Campylobacterota > Epsilonproteobacteria > Campylobacterales > Campylobacteraceae > Campylobacter > Campylobacter sp. US55. The sequence goes on along the minus strand of NZ_RYYF01000012.1, from coordinate 41,873 downwards.
TGGTAGGGGGCTCTACTCGTGTTCCTTTAGTGCAAGAAGAAGTGAAAAAAGCCTTTAATAAAGATCTTAACAAGTCTGTAAATCCTGATGAAGTTGTGGCTATTGGTGCGGCGATTCAAGGTGCGGTTATAAAAGGCGATGTTAAAGATGTGCTTTTACTTGATGTTACTCCGCTCTCTTTGGGTATAGAAACTCTAGGTGGGGTAATGACTAAGATTATCGAAAAAGGTACAACTATTCCAACTAAAAAAGAGCAAGTTTTCTCAACCGCTGAGGATAATCAAAGTGCTGTAACTATCAATGTTTTACAAGGGGAAAGAGAATTTAGTCGTGATAATAAATCTTTAGGAAATTTCAATCTTGAAGGAATTCCACCAGCACCACGCGGTATGCCACAAATCGAAGTTACTTTTGATATCGATGCAAATGGTATTTTAACTGTTAGTGCAAAAGATAAAGCAACAGGTAAGGCTCAAGAGATCAAAATCACAGGTTCAAGCGGACTTAGCGAAGAAGAAATTAATAACATGGTAAAAGATGCCGAACTTCACAAAGAAGAAGATAAAAAACGTAAAGAAGCTGTAGATGCTAGAAATGCAGCTGATAGCTTGGCCCATCAAGTAGAAAAATCTTTAAGTGAGTTGGGTGAAAAAGTTGCTGCTGCTGATAAAGAAAATATCCAAAAAGCTCTTGATGATTTGCGCGAGACTTTGAAAAATCAAAATGCAAGCAAAGAAGAGATTGAAAGCAAAATGAAAGCTTTAAGTGAAGTTTCTCATAAGTTAGCTGAAAATATGTATAAAAAAGATGAGCCAAACACAGCCAATGATAAAAAGAAAAAAGATGACGATGTAATCGACGCTGAAGTTGAGTAATCTTTCAAAATCAAAATCTTCATTCAAGCCTTGTTAAAAGGCTTGAACTCAATTCTATTTTATCTTATTTAATTTTTAAAAATTTTTTAGTAGTGATTTTATATAATATATTATTAATAAAAATATAAGGAACACATCATGGAACAAAGCCAATTCCAGCCCATTGTCAACTTTATATGGAGTGTGGCAGATGATTTGCTTCGTGATGTTTATGTAAAGGGCAAATACCGCGATGTTATCTTACCCATGACAATCATAAGAAGAATTGATGCGGTTTTAGAGCCTACAAAAGATAAAGTTCTTAAAACCTACAATACCTATAAAGATGAATTTGAAAATTTAGAATCTTTGCTAGGTGGAAAACAAGGGAATAAACTAGGCTTTTTTAATTATTCTCGATTTAATCTACAAACCCTTCTAAACGATCCAAAAAACATAAGAATAAATTTTGAAAATTATCTTGATTGTTTTAGTGAAAATATCAAAGATATCATTTTAAAATTTAAATTCAAAAACCAACTCGATACCTTAGAAGAATCCAATATACTTTTTGGTGTTATAGAAAGATTTTGCTCGCCTAAGGTAAATTTCGGTATAGAAGATATTTTAGATGAAAAAGGTAATGTTATCCATAAAGGCTTGAGTAATCTTGGCATGGGGTATGTTTTTGAAGAGCTTATCCGTAAATTTAACGAAGAAAATAATGAAGAAGCCGGAGAGCACTTTACCCCAAGAGAGATTATAGAGCTTATGACTCATCTTGTATTTTTGCCTGTAAAAGAGCAGATCAAACAAGGAACATGGCTTATTTATGATAATGCTTGTGGAAGTGGTGGTATGCTAACAGAATCAAAAGAATTCATCACAGATCCTGAAAGACTTATACAGTCAAAGGCAAATATTTATCTTTACGGACAAGAAATCAACCCTGAAACTTATGCTATATGCAAAGCAGATATGCTGATAAAAGGCGAAAATCCAGAGCGCATAAAATTTGGTTCTACCTTAAGCAATGATCAACAAAACTTACAATTTGATTTCATGCTTAGCAATCCACCTTATGGTAAGTCTTGGGAAAATGATCAAAAAATTCTAGGCGTGGAAAAGAAAGGTTCAAATTCAACTTGTAATGATCCAAGATTTAGTGTAGGCATTACAAGCAAAAGCGATGGACAAATGATGTTTTTGCTCAATATGCTTAGCAAGATGAAATTTGACACCCCTTTGGGTTCTCGTATCGCAAGCGTGCATAATGGAAGCTCACTTTTTAACTCAGATAGCGGTATGGTAGCTATAAGAAAGCATATCATAGAAAACGACTATCTTGAAGCTATAGTCGCCCTACCTACTAATATGTTTTATAATACAGGAATTCCCACTTTTATATGGATCATCACCAACAAAAAGTCAGAACACAAAAAAGGCAAAGTCCAGCTTATAAACACTACAAATGAAGAATATTTTTCAAAAATGAAAAAGTCTTTAGGACAAAAGCAAAATGAAATGACAAAAGAACATATAGAAAAAATCACAGAATTATTTTTGAATTTTACATCAAGCAAAGATTGCAAGATTCTAGATAATGAGGACTTTGGCTATACTAAAATCATCATAGAAAAGCCAAAAAGTGTAGAATTTCTAAAAGATGATGAAAAATTTGCAAAACTAAAAGACAAAGATAAAATCTTAGAAAAATTACAAGAATTAGAACAAAATCCACAAGACTTTAAAAACAGAGAAGAATTTATCAAATTTTTAGGTGTAAAGCTCAAAAAAAGCGAAGAAAATCTCATCATTGATAGCGATAAAACTAACAATACTGAAAAAATTCCACTCAAAACAAATATACAAGGCTATTATGACACAGAAGTAAAGCCTTATGTAGCAAACTCTTGGATAGCATGGGAAAGTGCAAGTGTGGGTTATGAAATACTTTTTAGCAAATATTTTTATACCTATACACCACCAAGAAAACTAGAAGAAATAAATAACGAATTAGAAAAGCTAGAAAAAGAAGTGCAAGATCTTTTAAGAGAGATTGTGCAATGAAAAATTTCAAAGAGAGTGGCATAGAATGGCTTGGGGAAATTCCGGAGCATTGGGAAGTGGTGAAAATCAACAAGATAGTAACTTTTGTAAATGGATATGCTTTTGAAAACTTTGATTTTAATCCAATTTTTGAAATTCCTGTGATTCGTATCGGAGATATGCAAAAGGAAAAAATTTTATATGACAATTGCCTAAAAACAAAAGAAAAAGAAAAATTGAAACAATTTTTAATTAGTAATAATGATATTTTAATTGCTTTAAGTGGAGCAACCACAGGAAAAATAGCATTTTGTAATACTGATAATAAAGCTTATATCAATCAAAGAGTTGCCATTGTTAGAAGTAAATTAAAACTTGTAAAATATTATTTTTTAACTAGAGGATTTTCATTACTTATTGAGCTTGCTTGTAATGGATCTGCACAACCAAATATTTCAACCAAAGAAATAGGGGAATTTAAAATTCCACTTCCACCACTAAAAGAGCAAGAGCAAATTGCAAATTTTTTAGATGAAAAATGCGAGCAGATAGCAAATTTCATAGAGAAAAAAGAAAAACTCATTAGCCTTTTAAAAGAGCAAAAACAAGCCTTTATAAATGAAACTATCACAAAAGGACTTGATAAAAATATAAATTTCAAAGATAGTGGCATAGAATGGCTTGGAGAAATTCCACAGCATTGGGAAGTAAAAAAGCTTAAAATGCTTTTTACACTTGGCAATGGATTAAATATAACTAAAGCAGATTTTGTTTCTTATGGAATACCTTGTGTTAGTTATGGTGAAATTCATTCCAAATACCCTTGTCGTCTTAATACTACTATCCATGCATTGCCATTTGTAAGCAAAACATATCTTGCAGATAAACCACAATCACTTTTACAAAAAGGAGATTTTGTCTTTGCAGATACTTCTGAAGATATAGAAGGTTCAGGAAATTTTACAAGCATTCAATCCGATACACCGATTTTTGCAGGATATCACACAATAATTTTGAAATATAAAGGCAAGATCAATTCTTTGTATTTTTCATTTTTATTTGATTCTATATTTACAAGAAATCAAATAAGAAAAGAAGTTTGCGGAGTAAAGGTTTTTAGTATCACAAAATCTATTTTAAAAGAAGTGCAGTGTCTTATCCCGCCCTTAAAAGAGCAAGAACAAATCGCAAATTTCTTAGATGAAAAATGTGAAAAAATAGATTTATTGATAGAAAAAACCAAAAAACAAATAAAACTCATAAAAGAATACAAAACCACACTCATAAACCAAGCCGTTTGTGGTAGGATTAGTTTATAAAAAGGAGAAAACAATGAAGATTATTCAAGTTAAGATAAAAAATTTTAGAAGCTATGCAAATGAAGTTATAGTTGATTTTGAAGATTTAACGGCATTTGTCGGAAAAAATGATATAGGAAAATCTACTATTTTAGAAGCTTTAGATATTTTCTTTGATGGAGGTGTAATCAAAATAGATAAAAACGATATAAATAAAGAATGTGTAAAAAATGGAGATAATGAAATTCAAATATCTGTAGTTTTTGATAATTACCCTAAAAAATTAGTTTTAGATGCATCAAATCTCACCAATTTAGAAGAAGAGTATTTATTGAATCAAAACAATAAATTAGAAATTATTAAAAAATACCCAAATGCAGGAAAACCTAAAATTTTCCTCAAAGCATATCATCCAACTAATGAAGAATGTAAAAATTTGCATTCTTTAAAAATTACAGACCTTAAAAAAATTACCAAAGAAAAAAATATAATGTGTGATAATTTAACAAAAAGTGCAGAATTAAGAAAGGCTATTTGGCAACATTACTCTGATAATCTTCAATTGCAGGAAGTGGAAGTAGAGCTTAATAAAGAGGAAGCAAAGAGTATTTGGGAACAATTAGAAAGAAAATTGCCACATTATGCTTTATTTCAAAGCGATAGAACAAATAATGATGGAGATAATGAAATACAAAATCCTTTAAAAAGTGCAGTAGCTCAAATTTTTAAAGACGAAAAAATTTCTGATAAACTTCAAGCTATAGCCGAAGAAGTAATAAATAAACTACAGGAAGTTACAAATTTAACTCTTGAAAAATTAAAAGATATGAATCCAGAAATTGCTAAAACTTTAAATCCTAAAATTCCGACCATAGAGCAACTTAAATGGGCTGATGTGTTTAAAAGTGTATCTATTGCTGGAGATGAAGACATTCCTATTAATAAAAGAGGAAGTGGGGTGAAAAGAATGATACTTTTGAATTTTTTTAGAGCTGAAGCTGAAAGAAAGAAAAATAATAATGAAAAAAGCAATATTATTTATGCCATAGAAGAACCTGAAACTTCACAACACCAATATCATCAAAGATTACTTATAGAAGCATTAGAAAAATTATCCAAAGAGGAAGGAATTCAAATTATTATTACAACTCATAGTCCAAGCATTGTTAAACAACTTCAATTTGAAAATATAAGATTAGTTAAAAACAATAATAATATAAAAGAAATTGTAAAATTGGAAAAACATGTGCTTCCTATTCCTTCTCTTAATGAAATCAATTATTTGGCTTTTGATGAAGCAGATGAAGAATATCATAATGAATTGTATGGTTATATTGATTTGCAACAACTTTTAAAAGAATATTTTAAAGATAAGCCGACGCAAAAATATGTAAATAGTAAAACTGAAAAAGAAGAGTATCCTACAAAAACAAAATATATAAGAGATCAAATACACCATCCTGAAAATACACATAATCCTAAATTTACTTTTGAAGAGTTACAGCAATCTATTAAAGATATGCGAGATTTTATTCAAGCTAATAAAGGGAGCTAACAATGTCTAACTACCAAGAAAAAGATTTAGAAAATTTCATAGAATCATATTTGTTAGAAAACCATGCCTATATCAAAAGAACAAATGAAAATTACGATAAAAATTTATGTTTAGATGTAGAGCTTTTTGAAAATTTTTTACAAGCTACGCAAAGTGTAGCACTTGAAGAGCTTAAAAAGCGTTGTGGGCAAAACTATAAAAAAGAACTTTTTGATCGTATTTTCTCACAGATCAAAACCAAAGGCATAGTTAAAGCCTTGCAAGGCTATGTAGAGATCAAAGGCATCAAAATTTACCTAGCCTTTGCCAAGCCAAATACCAATGCAAACGAAGAAAGCGTGAAAAAATACGAGCAAAATAGCCTTTCTATCATACGCCAGCTTCACTATAGCACGCAAAATAAAAACTCCCTTGATATAGTGATCTTTTTAAATGGCTTGCCTCTTATCACCATAGAGCTTAAAAACCATTTCACAGGACAAAATGTCTTTCACGCTATAAAGCAATACAAAAAAGACAGAAACCCAAAAGAAGCTATATTTAACTATACGATAGTGCATTTTGCACTAGATAATGATCTTTGTTACATGAGTACGAAATTAGATCAAGATGCGACTACATTTTTACCTTTTAACCTTGGTTTAAATAATGGTAGTGGCAAAATAGGCTTAGCAAATGGAGCAGGTAATCCGCCAAGTGATGGTATAAAAACAGCTTATTTGTGGAAGAAAATCTTTAAAAAAGATACTTTGCTAAATTTATTTTTTAATTTTGTGCAAGTTGTAAAAAAGAAAAATGAAGAAATCATCATATTTCCTAGATACCATCAATTCGATGTAGTAGAAAAGCTACTCGCCCATGCAAAAGAAAACGGCACGGGGCAACGCTACTTGATCCAGCATAGTGCAGGAAGTGGCAAGAGTAATTCTATATCTTGGCTTGCGCATAATCTCGTAAGCTTGCATAGACTTGAAAAAAATATCTTTGATTCTATCATCGTAGTAACCGATAGAAAAGTGCTTGATAGCCAAATAAGAGAAAATGTAAAATCCTTTTCACAGACAAAAAATTTAGTAGAAGCCATCACTCATGGAAGCAAACAGCTTAAAAACGCTTTAGAAGAAGGTAAGAAAATCATCATCACAACCATACAAAAATTTCCTTTCATTTTAGATGAGATCAAAACTTTAAAAAGCAAAACTTTTGCTATCATCATCGATGAAGCACACTCTAGCCAAAACGGAAGCAATGCTCAAAAAATGGCAGAAGCCATAAGGGATAAAAGCGGCGATGAAAGTCAAAATTTAGATGATGAAATTTTAGAAATCATAAAAAATAAAAAACTCCAAAGCAATGCTTCTTATTTTGCATTTACCGCTACGCCTAAGCCAAAAACCTTAGAAATGTTTGGTATGCCTTGTGATGTTAATGGAGAACAAATGTTTATCCCTTTTCATCTTTACTCGATGAAACAAGCCATAGAAGAAGGATTTATACTTGATGTATTAAAAGGCTATACAACCTATAAAAGTTACTATAAAATCATATCTTGTACAAATGATAATCCAAAATACGATAAAAAAAGAGCAAGTGTAAAACTAAAAGCCTATGTCCAAAACAATATCAAAACAATCGAACAAAAATCACAAATCATGTGTGAGCATTTTTTCCAAAATAGCTTTAAAAAGATAAATGGTAAAGCAAAAGCTATGATTGTAACAAGCTCAAGAGAAAATGCTGTAAAGTATTATCTTGTTTTTAGGGAATATTTAAGAAAAAATTATCCACATTTTAAAGCCATTGTAGCTTTTTCAGGTGAAGTAAATTTAGAAGGTGAAATTTATAGCGAAAGTGGTTTAAATGGTTTTGCGGAAAATGTTTTAAAAGATGAGTTTAAAAAAGATGAGTATCGTTTTTTAATCGTTGCGGAAAAATACCAAACCGGATTTGATGAGCCATTATTACATACTATGTATGTGGATAAAGCATTAAGTGGGGTAAGTGCAGTACAAACTCTATCAAGACTAAACCGAACTTGCAAAAACAAAGAAAACACTTTTGTGCTAGATTTTGTAAATACTCATGAAGATATAGCAAAATCTTTTAGTGTGTTTTATGAGCAAACTTATTTAAGTGAAGCCACAGATGATAATAGAATTTTTGATTTAAAGGCAAATCTAAATGAGTATGAAATTTATACCCAAGAAGAAATAGATGATTTTGCAAATGCTATTTTAAGAAAAGAAAAAGAAAATATCATTCATGCAAAATTGGACATAATGCTAGATAGATTTAATCAAAAAAGTGATGATGAAAAATTAGATTTTTATAATAAAGCAAAAACTTATCTTAAAGAGTATTCTTTTCTTGCACAAATATTGCCTTATGAAGACATAGAGCTTGAAAAACTCTATATATTGCTTAAAAAACTTGCTAGTAAGATCATCTTGCCTAAATCAGAGGATTTAGCTAAAGGAATTTTAGATAATGTGGATTTTGATAGTTATCGCTTACAACTTGATAAAACACAAGACATCGTTTTACAAGGAAATGGAGAGCTAAAGCCTTCGTTCGCAGATGGTTCGAGCAAAAGTGTTGAAGCTGAATTAGAAGAACTTTCAAACATCATCAAAGATTTTAATAACAAATACGCAAATATAGACTTTAATGAAAGCGATAAAATCGCTAAAATCTTATACGATATAAAAGATGATATAGCAAAAAATGAAAGAATACGTGAAACTTTTAGCAAATCCGATATACAAAATTCTCGTATCGAGTTTGATGCGCTTTTAAAAGATAAAATTCAAGATATCTTGGAGTTAAATTTAGAACTTTTTAAACAATTTAATCAAAATATAGAATTTAAAGACAAGATAGCAAATACCATGTTTAATATGGTTTGTAATGATTTTTAAAGTATAAAATTGTCAAAAAAGGATAAATGTTTGTGAGTGTAGATTTTTTTAAAACCTTTGATATTTCAAATAGTGAAAGATTAAAAGCTAAAAAAGTGCAGGGTAAAAAATATGAAATTTTTCTTAATGAAAATGAGCAAAGTCTTATAACTCCTAAAGTGTCTTTTAAAGAAATTTTGAGGTATTATTATCTTTATCCAAAAAATGCCATTCCTTCTTTTAAATTACCTTTTTTCAAGCCTGATTTGAGTGATTTTAATACTCCGCATATTACTTGGCTTGGACATTCTTCGCTTTTTATAAGTTTTAAAGAATATAAAATTTTGATTGATCCTGTTTTTAACACTCATGCTTCGCCCATTTCTTTTATCAACAAGGCTTTTAAAAATGCTCCTGTTTATAATATAAATGATTTTAATGAAATTTTTGCTGTGATTATCACGCATTCGCATTTTGATCATTTAGATGCTAAGAGTATAAAAGCTTTAAAAGAAAAAGCACGATTTTTTATCACACCTTTAAAAGTGGGAAATTATCTAAAAAGCTATGGGGTGAGTGAGAAAAAAATCATAGAGCTTGATTGGTGGAGTGGAGTAGAATTTGATGATTTAAAAATCATTGCAACACCTGCACAGCACAGTTCAAGTAGGGGAGATGGTAAAAACAAAACCCTTTGGGCTTCTTTTGTGATGGAATTTTTAAGTGTAGATAAGAGAGTGTTTTTTAGTGCAGATGGAGGATATTTTACACATTTTAAAAAAATAGGTGAATATTTTGGAAGTTTTGATCTAGCTTGTCTTGAAAGCGGACAGTTTAATATCGCTTGGCCATATTCACATTCTTTTCCTGAACAAATTTTAAAAGAGGCAAAGGATCTTAATGCAAAAGCTGTCATGCCTATACATTGGGGGAGATTTTTAGCAGGAACTCATGCGTGGAATGAGGTAGTAAAATTTCTTTATGAAAATTTAGATTTACCCCTTATCACACCAAAAATGGGCGAGGCTTATGAAATAGGGGCTAAATTTAAACAGGATTTTTGGTGGAAAGAAGGATAAATTAACACAAGTTTATAATTTATATTTTGGTTTTTGCTATAGTTTTATAAAACTAAAAAAGGAGATTTTGTGAAAATCATTCAATGGAGTAGGGCGGAATTTAGCCCAAAAGAAGTGAAAATCAATGTTTTAATTGACAATGAAAAAGGTAAAGAAATTCAAATTTTATTAGCTAAAGATAGTGTGATGAAAGAGCATAAAGCTCCTTTTGCTATACATATTCAAGTTTTAAGCGGTAAAATTTGGTTTGAAGTGGAAAAGGAAAAATTTGAATTAAATGCTTTAGATATGATAAGCCTAGAGGCAAATGTAGCGCATTCTTTAGGTGGATTAGAAAATTCTATAATAAGATTGAGTTTAAATAAATCAGATAGTATTCAAAGAGTAAATGCTGTGCTTAAAAAGCCTTGATTTTATAAGGTTTTAATTTGCCTAAATAATTCTAGGCTTTAACCTAGAATTATTTATAGTTTTTAATGAAATTTGCTATTCTTTCTAAACCTTTTTTGATAAGCTCATCGCTTGCGGCATAAGAAAGTCTGAAGTATCCATCCATTCCAAAACCTATACCTGGGACAACGGCAACTTTTTCTTGTTCAAGCAATTTTTGGCAAAATTTCATAGAATCTTTTTCTATTTTTTGTATATTTACAAAAAGATAAAAAGCACCTTCTGGTTTATAAACACTGATATTTGGGATTTGTTTAAGCATATCTAAGGCTAAGTTACGGCGTTTTTCAAAGGCTTGACGCATTTTTTCTATATCTTTATCACATTCTCCATTTAAAGCAGGAATGGCCGCATGTTGAGTAATGGAGCAAATATTTGAAGTGCTTTGTCCTTGAAGTCTTTTAACGGCCGAAATTAGGGCTTTATTTTTGCTTGCCATATAGCCAAAACGCCATCCTGGCATAGCTCCACATTTGCTAAGTCCGTTAATGGTCGTAGTGCGTTTTAAAGCATCTTCGCTTACACTTGCAAAAGCTACAAAATCAAAACCATCATAGCGAAGTTTTTCATACATTTCATCACTTAAAACAGTGATTTGCGTTCCTTCTAAAACTTTAGCAATTTGAGTTAATTCTTCTTTGGAATAAATCGATCCCACAGGATTTGAAGGAGAATTTAACATCAAAACCTTGGTTTTAGCTGTGATAGCTTTTTTTAATTGTTCAGCGGTAATTTTAAAGCCATTTTCTTCTAAGCCTTCTACAAATACAGGTTTTCCACCTGCAAATTTTACCATTTCAGGATAGCTTACCCAGTAAGGACTAGGGATAATCACTTCATCATCTTTTTCTACTAAACATTCTATACATTCAAAAAGAGAGTGTTTTGCGCCTACATTGGTGATAATTTCGCTTGTTTCATAATCAAGATTATTATCTTTTTTAAATTTGATTTGAATAGCTTTTAATACTTCAGGAATTCCCGCAACGGCAGTGTATTTTCCACATCCTTTTTCAATAGCACTTATAGCGGCATTTTTGATAGTTTGTGGTGTGTCAAAATCAGGTTCGCCTGCTGAAAAACTAATGATATCTTCGCCTTTGGCTTTAAGTTCATTGGCAAGTGCAGTGATGGCTAAAGTGATAGATTCTTCTAAAACTTGAGATCTTTTTGTAAGCATTTTTCAATCCTTAATAATTTTTGTTTAATTTTAGCAGAAAATTGCATTTTTACAATAAATTTAATTTAAAAATGAGTTATAAATTTCAATAAATGTGAAAATTTGTATTAATTTTTAGGAAAAATTAATACGCATAATAATATGTATAATTTTATGTATTATAAAAAATTATTATTTTTGTGATTCAGGTTGTTTTAATATAAGATTTTCAAGTTCTAAAATTTTCTTTTCTAACTTTTCTAGTTTGTCATCGCAATTTGCATCTATGGCTCTAATGTTTTTATTTTTACGCTCTTCGATAATATAAGCAGGAATTCCAACGGCAGTTAAATTTGCGCCTACATCTTTAACCACTACAGCATTTGAGCCTATTTTGGCATTTTCTCCTATGGTGATATTGCCAAGTACTTTTGCGCCTGAGCCTATGATCACTCCTTTTTTTATGGTTGGATGGCGTTTAGTACCTTTTTCTAGGCTTGTTCCACCTAAAGTAACGCCTTGATAAATTAAAACATCATCTTCTATGATCGCTGTTTGACCTATAACTACTCCATTGGCATGATCTATAAAAACACGCCTTCCAAGTTCTGCACCAGGGTGTAAATCTACCCCAGTTAAGAATTGTGAAATTCCACTAATCATTCTTGCAATATGTTTAAAATTTCTTATATAAAAAAAATGTGCAAAGCGGTAATTTACTACAGCCCACACTCCAGGGTAATTAAAAAAAAGTTCTATACAAGAATTAAAAGCTGGATCTTGTGCCTTTGGCTGAGAAAAATCTTCTTTTATAATACCCCAAAAATTCATCTAAACTCCTATGCTTTTTAAATAACCATTATCATTTAAGAAAAGATAAAGTTCCCCTAAAATATGCTTTTTTTGCTTGTCATTTACAAGCTTAGAATTACTTATGCGTTCATTAAGTATATCCATGATAGCGTGTATATCATAGTCTAAATCTTCTAAGGCATCAAGTATGGATTGTGCTTCTATAATCCCCTCAACTTCATAGCCTTTTTCATTGATACTTATAATAGCTTCAGTGGGATGAGTAAAAAGATTGTGTTTCATTCCAAGTACTTCTTGATAGGCACCTACAAGAAAAAACCCTAGAAAATAATTTTCTTTTTCTACATCTACATCGTGTAAAAATAAAGGTTTATCTTTAGAGTATGAAATTTCTCCATCACTATCGCAGGTTATATCCCAAATACTTGCACTTCGAGTCGGTTCTTCATCTAAGCGATCAAGTGGCATGATAGGGAAATTTTGTTCTAAGCCCCAAAAATCGGGTATGCTTTGAAAGAGTGAAAAATTTACCAAATACCTTTCTTGTACTTCATCTTGTATAGCAAGTAAATCCGCAGGATTTTGCTTATCACCTAAAAGCAAGATGGCTTTTTTTGTAATCAAATGAGTTAAAATTTCAGCATTGGAACGATCTTGTAAATCCACATAGCCCAAATCAAAAAGAGTTAAAATACTTTCTAAATGATCTATGCTATCATGCAAGTATTCTAAAGCATTGGAAGGTTTTATGCTTTTATAAAGATCATAAAGCTCATCGATAAGTTTTGGATTTTGTTTTTTAAGTATGAGTTTGTTTTCTGCGTATTCTTGAGAAAAAAGTTCTAATACAGGAGCGATTAAAACAGCGTGATTGGCTGCTACAAAACGCCCACTTTCTATGAAAATATCAGGCTCTAAATCTTTTTTTTGTTCGGCTATGTTTTTTAGGATAAAAACTACATCGTTAGCGTATTCTCTTAAGGTATAATTTCTACTTTTTTCATTTTTAAATTGTGAGTATTCCACAGCTAAACCGCCACCAAGATTGATAGCTTTTAGATTTTTAGCTCCCATTTTTCTAAGTTCTGTGTAAATATTTCCTGCTTCATTTAAGGCTTTTTTCAAGGGATGAATTTCGGTAATTTGTGAGCCTAGATGAAAGTGAATCATGGTAAATTGTTCTAAAAGTTTGTTTTCTTTGAGTAAATTTACCGCTTCTATGAGTTCAGTGGATGTAAGTCCAAATTTAGAATTAATCCCACCACTTTTTGCCCAAATTCCAACTCCAGCAGAATGCAAACGCACGCGTAAGCCTATATTTGGTTTAGGTTTAAAGCGTTCTTTGGCTATGTCTATGATAGCTTCAAGTTCATTAAGTCCTTCTATGGTTAAAGTGATATTATGTCCCATTTCAGCTGCGATAAAGCCTATATTGATAAGTTCTCTATCTTTAAAGCCGTTTACTGTAATAGGTGCGCCTTCATTATTATAAGCCATAGCGAGTAAAAGCTCTGCCTTAGAACCTGCTTCAAGTCCGTAGTTATAGTCTTTTCCAAGCTTTACAAGATTTTTTACAAAACCAGGGTATTGATTGACCTTTAAAGGATAAACAGCGTTAAATCCTCCTTTATAGCCAAATTCTTTTCTTGCTTTATTGAAATTTCCGTAAATATTTTCAATTTGTTTTTGAATAAGATGAGGAAATCTTAAAAGTAAAGGCCCCTTGTATCCATCATCTCTTAATTCTTTAACTATATCAATAATAGCAGGTTTTTTCTCATGATTGATACAAACTTTACCATTTTTGATAATAAAATTTTCATTTCCCCAAATATCAATACCATAATCCATTATAAAACCTTCTTTAAGTCTGAAATTTTAATCATTTTTTCTTCTTTTTTTGCTAAATTTTTATAAAACAAACTTTCATTTTGTGCTTCATTTTCTCCCATACAAAGAAAAATTTCAGCATTATTTTTATCCGCGTTTTCGAGATGTTTAGCTAGTTTTCTTGCCTCATAGCTTAAAAACACTTTATATTCTTTTCTTAAATTTGTAGCGATATTCAAAAGTTTTTGGATATAAATTTCATCCATAGCACAAAGATAAATTCCTTCTCTTTGAACCTTTTCTTCTTTTTGTTCTAAAATAGCTATAATTCTTTCTATACCCATGGCAAAACCTACGCCAAAACCACTTTTTCCATCAAGGTATTCAATGAGTCTATCATATCTTCCGCCCCCAGCAATAGCAGCTTTTGCACCAATTTCATCGCTAATGAATTCAAAAGCCGTTTTAGAGTAGTAATCAAGCCCTCTAACAAGTTTAGAATCTACTTCAAAATCCACTCCATTTTCTTTTAAAGCGCTTTGTAAAATTTCAAAATCTTTTTGACAAGATGAGCATAAATTTTGATTTAAAAGTGGAGCATCGTTAAGTAAGCTTTGGCAATGCTCATTTTTACAGTCTAAAACACGAATGGGATTTAAGTTTTTTCTACGCAAACAATCCTCGCAAAAACCTTTTTTGCTATCTAAAAAATGTATCAAATTTTCACGATATTTTGGCATACATTCTAAACAACCTAAAGAGTTAATCAGTAGTTTAAATTTAATATCTAAGCGTGAAAAAATTTCTACTAACATTAAAATAATACTTGCATCTTCATAAACGCTTGCGTTTCCAAAACTTTCAACGCCAAATTGATGAAATTCTCTTAAGCGTCCTTTTTGGGGTCTTTCATAGCGGAACATAGAGCCATGATAAAACCATCTTTTCACACTAGTGTTTTTATCGAGTTTTTTTTCTATATAGGCACGCACTACCCCAGCAGTTCCTTCAGGACGCATGCAAACATGATTTTCGCCTTTATCGATAAATTCATACATTTCTTTACCTACTATATCAGAACTTTCTCCTACGCTTCTTTTAAAAAGGGTGCAAAGTTCTAAATGCGGTGTATTGATAAAAGTAAAGCCATAGTTTTTAGCTACTTCTTCGCAGGTTTTAATCACTTTTTCATAATAATATGCATCTTTATCTAATAAATCTTTCATTCCTTTTAAAGCGTTAATCATTGTAAAAATTCCTTTATTTGTTGGTGTAATTTTTCTTTACTTTCTTTTGCGTCAAGTGTTAAAATTTCTACAGAAATTTTTTCTTTTAAAAAATGAAGCACTTTTTCGAGTTTATCTTGCACGCTTAAAAAATACTCAATGCCACGTTTTTCTATGCTATCTAGTTCTTTTTGACTGAGGCGTTCTTGGATAAGGCTTGCATCTCCTTTTAAAAAGATAATTTTTTGTGGAAAAAAATCTTCTAAAGCAAAACTATTTAAAGCAAAAAGTAAATCGTTTTCAAAATCTTTGGCATAAGCCATGCCTGAAATAAAACTTCTATCGCTAATAATGAGTTTGTTTTGATTGGTTTTTAAGATTTCTTCAAAATGTTGAGCACGATCAGCTAAAAAAAGCAAGAGTTCAGCTCTTTTGCTAATAGGATGAGTTTTATTAAGTAAAATTTCTCTTAAATGTTTTCCAAGCTCTGTTCCGCCAGGTTCGAGTGTAAAAATGGCGTCTTTGTAAATTTCTTTTAAGAGTGAAATTTGCGTACTTTTTCCTACGCAGTCAATACCTTCAAAAACTACATACAAGATTGATCCTTTAAAAAAGGTAGAATTTCTTTTGGAACAAGAGAACTTACATCGCCCCCATGTGCTACTATAGAGCGAACAATAGAACTTGAAATAAAAGCATGTTTTAGACTTGGCATAAGATAAATGGTTTCCATATCTTCCCAAAGTGCGTGATTTGCATAGCCAATTTGCAATTCGTATTCAAAATCACTCACCGCTCTAAGTCCACGGATTATAGTATTAACTTTTAATTCTTTGGCTAAATCTACAAGCAAATTATCAAAAGCAATGATTTTAACATTTTTTAAATTTTGTGTTGCGAGCAGGGCTAGTTCTTTGCGTTTTTCTAAATCATAGCAAGGTTTTTTATGTTCACTTTTTGCTATGGCAACGATGACTTCATCAAAAATTTTTAAAGCCCGTTTTATAACATCTAAATGCCCGTTGGTAATAGGATCAAAAGTCCCAGGATATAAACAAGTCATTTTTGCTCCATTTTTTTTAAAAATATAACAAATTTAAACTAAAAATTTTGCCATTTTTCATATAAATTGTGTTTTATTTCTAAAAGATCTAACCATTTACCTACGATAAAATTTTCCATTTGCTCTAGATTGTTTGCTCTAGAATAACTTGCGATAATAGGAGGTGCGATGATAGCTCCCATTTGGCTAAGTTTTAACATATGTTCTAAATTTAAAGTAGAAAAAGGCATTTCGCGTACACCTAAGATGAGTTTTTTTCTTTCTTTTAAGGCTACTGCTGCAGCACGCATTAAAAGAGTGTCTGCAAAACCAGCGTGAATTTTTGCTAAACTTGAAATCGAACAAGGAGCAATGATAGTTTTTTCTATTCCAAAAGATCCACTTGCTACACTTAGACTTAAATTTTTATCATCTAAAAAATGAGTGTATTTAAAATTTTCTTGACAAATTTCTTCTAAATTTGCTCGATTTTCAGCTTTGAAACTAAGTTTAGCACCTTGGGTTAAAATGCAATAAAGTTCGCATTGATTTTCTAAATTTTTTAATAATTTTAAGCCTAAATTGACACTGCTTGAACCAGAAATTCCTAATAAAACCTTCATTGTATAATCATCCTATTTTTACCCACTACGATGCCTTGCATAACTTTACCTTCTTTGTTTTTTGCACGAATCCTTTCGCCCATATTTGCACTTTGCAAAGCCACAAGTTCGATTAAAACATCAACATTTGCTTCGCTTAAAACCCCGATTATAGGATCATTTCGGCGTATTAAAGCTGTGGTTTTAAACATATTTGCTCTTAAAATAGCGTTTTTGTTAATATTGCTTTTAGCTATAAGATTATCCACATCATCTAAGGTTAAGGCATTTAAAGGAACTTTATCAAAATCAATTAATACGCTTTTATAGTCAAAAGCTCCAAGTTTATCTCCTCTTTTTATAGCGCGTTCGCTTTTTAAAACTTCTAAATTTGCTTGAATGAAATATCTAAAAAATACATTTTTTTGTATATTTTGCGGAGTTTTAAATTCAGCCCTTAAAAAGCCTTGTGCTTGATTAAAACGTCCATTAGCGATTCTTAGAAATTCATATTGATCAAAATCTTTAGGCAGTGATGTTATTTTTAAATCAATTTGAGAAATTATAATTTTAGGGAAATTATTTCTAAATTCTTTAGCTAGTGCTGTTTTGATTTCTTCTAAACTAGCTGCTTGGATATAATTTATCACAATAAAAAAAGTTAAAAAAATAATTTTCATTTTTATCCTAAGAATTATAATGCAATAAATAGTATTTTAGCTTTTATAAGTTTAACAAAGCCTTTAGAAGGCTTTGTATAGAGTTAAAAAGTAGGGATAACAGAGCCTTTGTATTTTTCTATGATGAAATTTTTAATTTTATCGCTTGTTAAAATTTCTTTAATAACAAGACTTTTTTGACTTGTTTCTTCACCTTTTCTTGTAGCTAAAACAATAGCATATAAACTATCTTTATCTTCCATAAAAATACCATCTTTTAAAGGGTTTAAACCTGCTCCAAGAGCATAGTTTGTGGTAATAATAGCCAAATCAGTATCATTTAGGGCTCTTGGAAGTTGTGCGGCTTTAAGCTCTATAAATTTAAGATTTTTTGGATTTTTACTTATGTCAATAGGGGTTTTAAGGGTGTTTTGACTTTTAAATTCTATTAAATTTGCTTTAGCTAGTAAATCAAGGGCTCTGCTTTCATTGGTAGCATCATTAGGTATAGCGATTTTAGCACCATTAGGAATATCTTTTATATCTTTTATGGAATTAGAATATATAGCCATAGGAACTAAAACAATAGCATCTAAAGAACTTAAATTTGTTCCTTTGTGGGTATTAAAATCATCTAAAAAAGGTTTATGCTGATATAAATTTGCATCTAAATCTTTTTCATTTAAAGCGATGTTAGGTATATTATAGTCATTAAATTCCTTAATTATTAACTTCCAACCTTTTTCTTGAAATAAGGGTTTGGAGAAATTTAAAATTTCAGCATAAGGCGCTGGTGTTGCACCTATGATTATGGTTTTATCTGCTCCAAAACCAAGGCTAATTGTAAATAAAACACTTAAAAATATTTTTTTAATATTCATGCTATACTCCTAAAAAGCTGGGATTAATATATCTTTATAATGTTCATTAATGATGGCTTTAAATTTATCGCTTCTTAAAATTTCATCAATTACTTTGGTTTTTTCGCTATCTTTATCTTCTGAGCGTACCACAACATAATTTACATAAGGGCTATTTTTATCTTCCCTAAAAATAGTATCTTTACTTGGATTCAGACCGGCTCCAAGTGCGAAATTAGAATTAATTATAGCAATATCAACATCATCTAAAGCTCTTGGAAGTTGTGCGGCTTTAAGCTCTATAAATTTAAGTTTTTTTGGATTTTTGTTTATGTCCAATGGGGTTTTTAGAGTATTTTTGTTAAGCTCTATTAATTTTGCTTTCTCTAAAAGCCCTAAAGCTCTACTTTCATTGGTGGCATCATTAGGTATAGCAACTCTAGCACCTTCTTTAAGATTTTCTAAATTTTTGATTTTTTTACTATAAACTCCTACTGGAGCTATAAGTACAGGCGTTGTTGCAATTAAATTTGAACCTTTCTTTAGGTTGTATTCTTCTAAAAAAGGTTTGTGTTGATATAAATTTGCATCAAGTTCTTTTTCCTCTAATGCACGATTGGGCAAAACATAGTCTGAAAATTCTACTATTTTAAGCTCATACCCTTTGTTTTTAAAATCATCTTTCATTAGTTCTAGTAAGCTACCAAAAGGATTTGGAGTGGCTCCTATAGTAATGTTTTGTGCAAATAGACTAGATAAATTTAGAATGCAAGCGAGTATAATAATTTTAAATAAATTCATAAAAACTCCTTTGTATTTAAGAAAAAAGTCCCTAGGTAAGGGACAAAATTAAAAAGCAGGTAAAACAGATCCGTTGTATTTTTCTATGATAAATTGTTTGATTTTATCACTTTGTAGAGCTTGGGTTAAGGCTTTGATTTTTGGATCGTTTTCATGTCCCACTCTTATAACAAGAATGTTTGCATACGGACTTTCTTTATCTTCGATAAATACGCTATCTTTTGCAGGATTTAGATTTGCAGAGAGAGCGTAGTTGGAATTAATTACAGCAAAATCAACATCATCTAAAGCTCTTGGAAGTTGTGCGGGCTTTAATTCTACAAATTTAATTTTTTTAGGATTGTCTATAATATCAAGAGGTGTTTTTAAAGCCTTATCTTTAAATTTTGCCAAACCTTTTTTTGCAATAATATCTAAAGCTCTACTTTCATTGGTTGGATCATTTGGAATGGCGATTTTAACCCCTTCTTTAATATCATCTAGACTTTTGTATTTTTTGGAGTAAACAGCCATAGGTTCTATGTGTATGGCAGCTACTTTGATAAGTTTGGTGCCTTTGTTTTTATTAAATTCTTCCAAATAAGGAGTATGTTGGAAAAAATTTGCATCGGCTTCTCCGTTATCAACAGCTAGATTAGGTAAAACATAATCCGTAAATTCTTTGATTTCAAGTTTATAGCCTTGTTTTTCTAAATCAGGTTTTACTTGCTCTAGGATTTCAGCATGAGGGACGGGAGTTGCTGCAACTGTGATGGTTTCTAATGCATTTGCATTAAGACTTAATGTTAAAATACTTGCTATAAATAAAGATTTGATTTTCATTTTTTTCCTTTTTAGTCATTTTGTGCTTGCTTTAATCTTAATAAATTCACTCTGACTATCAGGAAGAAGCATATAAAAACTTGTTGATAGTCAGATTAGCGCATCTGATACATCATTCTATTTCCTTTAATTTTTTGTTTAAATTCTACTTAAAAAAACTTATATTTATCTTAAAAGGAGATATAATCTCCTTATTTTTTGAAACCTTTATAAAGCAAACTTCCTAAAAATAAGATAAAAACAATTACTTGCCAAAAGAAATTTTCATCATTGTTTATATTGATGACTATGCTAACTCCAAGTAAAATCAATAGAGTGGCAATAATATATGTAGTTTTACTATTTTTAGCCCAAGTATAAAATAAATTACCTAGAATTTGAACTAACTGAACTAATATAAGTAAAATAACTACAGTTTGAATCATAACTTCTTTGTTAAATCTTTCATAACCATAGCGAATAGCTACATCTCCTAATCCTCCACCACCGACAGTTCCAGCAAGAGCAGAAAAACCAATGGTAAAGATCAAAGTTAGGGTAATTCCGCTAATTATAGCAGGAAGGGCTTCACTAAAGATAACCTTGAAGATAATTTGAATATTGCTAGCACCATAACTTTTTGCTGCTTCTATGATTCCTTTGTCTATTTCTTTAAAAGCACTTTCAAGCATCTTTGCCAAATAAGGAGCTATTCCGATAGCTAAAGGAACTATGGCAGCATTTGTACCTATGCTTGTGCCTACTATGATTTTAGAAAGTGGTAAAAGAACAACTATAAGAATTAAAAATGGAAAGGCGCGCAGTATATTTGTAATAAAATCTAAAATGCTATAAGCGATTTTATTTTCTTTAATTCCATTTTTATCCCAAATAGCAAGTAAAATTCCAGGAATAATAGCCAATAAAAATCCAAATAGTACAGCCATTAAACTCATATAAATTGTTTCATTAAGTGCAGGTTTTAAAATGTTTTCATAATTTTCACTGAAACTTGTGATAGAACTTAAACTCACTTCTTTAATATCCTGCCAAGAAAATTCATTAAAAAATTGAGAAATTCTACTAAAAAAAGCACTGATGATAGAGATGTTTTCTTCATTCATGATGCCACCTCCCATAATACTCCACTTTTTTCTATGTAATCAAGAACCTTGTCTTTATCCTTTTCATTTATATTTATAACTAAATTTCCCAAGGCTTTTCCATTAAGTTTTTCTATTTTACCCCAAACTATGTTAAAGTCTATATTTAGAGTTCTTGCCATATGAGTGATGACACTATTTTGGGCAACTTCTTTTGGAAAGTAAAGTTTGATATTAAGTCCGTGCTCAGGTAAGAAGTCGCTTTCTCCTAAAAATTCTTTCATTTTAGCATTAGGCCTTAAAAAAAGCTCATCAATTGCTCCACTTCCTATGATTTGTCCATGTTCAAGTAATAAAGCTTTTTGAGCTATGTCTTTTACCACATCCATTTCGTGAGTTACTAAAACAACAGTAATCCCAAATTCAGCATTGATTTTAGATATAAGCTCTAAAATATTTTTTGTAGTGTTTGGATCAAGAGCCGAAGTAGCTTCATCGCTAAGTAAAATTTTTGGGTTTAAAGCTAAGGCTCTAGCAATAGCAACGCGTTGTTTTTGCCCCCCACTCAGTTCTCTTGGGTAGGATTTGTTTTTATGATCAAGTCCTACGATTTCAAGTAAAGAATTGACTTTTTGGGCAATTTCTTTTTCGCTCATGTATTCTTTATTAAAAAGCTTGGCATGAAATTTACACTGAGTATAGTGTGTTCTTAAGGGCATAGCAACATTTTCAAATACATTTTTGCGCTCCATTAGGGCAAAATTTTGAAAAATCATCCCTATATCTTTTCTAAGCATTCTCAGCTCTTTTGATTTTTTTTGACTTAAATCTTTAATTTCTTGATCAAAGACTTTTAAGCTTCCTTCTTGATAATTCTCAAGTCCATTAATACATCTTAAAAGAGTGGATTTTCCAGCTCCACTATGACCTACTATGGCGTAAATTTCGCCCTTTTTAATCTCCAAAGAAACATCGTTTATCACGAGTTCTTTGTCATAATATTTTTTTAAATTTTTTATTTTTATCAAATTTTTAACCTCTTAGATTTTGAAGTTCAACTGATATTTTTTCAAGTTGAATTTTTAAATTTTCTAGAGCTTCTTTATTTTGCTCCACCACCTCTTTAGGTGCGTTAGCAATGAATTTTTCATTTGAAAGCATGGAGTTAAGCTTGAAGCTTTCTTTTTCAAGCTTATTTTTTTGATTTTCAAGTCTTGTTAAAATACCACTTAAATCAACATTTTCAAGCGTAATGAAAATTTCTAAATTCTCGCTAACATCACATATTGCCTTTGGTAATTTTTCTTCACTAAATTCTATTTGCTCGCACTTTGCGAGCATCATGATAAAATTCATATAAGCTTTGATTTCATTTTTGATTTTTTTATCGTTAAATTTGATATAAGCTTTTTCTATTTTAGAATTTCCAAGATCGATTAAGCTTTTAGCACGACGGATGCCAACTATGCTTTCTATGAGTAAAGAAAAGATTTTTTCTATATTTTTATCTTGTTCTTTAAATTTTGGATATTTGCTTATCATAATAGAAGGGCTTGTTTTAAGTTCTGTATCACTTAGTTTGTGGTATAAATACTCGCTGATAAAAGGCATGAAAGGATTTAAAAGTTTTAAAGCTTCTTTGAAAATACTACCAAGTTCTTTAACGCTTGATTTTTCGGCTTTACTAAGTTCTATACCCCAATCGCAAAAATCATCCCAAAAGAATTTATATAGGGTATTAGCTGCATCATTAAAGCGATAATTGTCTAAATTTTCTCTTACATCTTTAACACAAGTTTGAAATTTGGCATAGATATATTTTGCTAATTCTGAATGAAGTGTAATATTTTCTAAATCTTCAAATTTACTTTCATTTAAAAGCAGATAATTTGTAGCATTATAAATTTTATTTGTAAAATTTCTAACTTGCAAAAGTTTATCATTACTAAGCTTGATATCACGTCCTTGTATAGCAAGAAGTGCTAAAGTAAAGCGTAAAATATCAGCACTATATTCTTTAATGCTTTCATTTGGATCGATAACATTTCCAAGGCTTTTGCTCATCTTTCTACCTTGTTCATCTTTTACGAGAGCGTGTAAATAAATATCTTTAAAAGGAAGTTGATGTAAGGCATTAGTGCTTTGAAACATCATTCTAGCCACCCAGAAAAATAAAATATCAAAACCTGTAATGAGTAAAGAATTGGGATAAAAATCTTTTAAATCCTTTTCAGACCAAATTTTATCTTTACCCCAATTTTCATTCCCCCAACCTAAAGTACTCATAGCCCAAAGCCCCGAAGAAAACCAAGTATCAAGCACATCTTCATCTTGTTTGAAATTTTGACTTTGGCATTTCGGACAAGTTTTAGGCGTATGTTGGCTTGCCCATTCATGAGAGCATTCACAATAATAGACAGGAATTTGATGTCCCCACCAAAGTTGTCTTGAAATACACCAATCTCTTAAATCTTTCATCCAGGCATTAAAGCTATTTATCCAGTGATTTGGGTAAAATTTACTTTCTCCAAGCGCAACTTTTTCTATACTTTCTTGGGCGATTTCTTTTTTTACAAACCATTGTTTGGAGATATAAGGTTCAACTATATTGTTGCAACGATAACAATATCCTACTTGATTGTTATACTCTTCTATTTTTTCTATAAAACCAAGACTTTCAAGTTTGGTTACGATTTTTTCTCTTGCTTCTAAGCGTTCTAAACCTTGAAACTCTAAACAATGTTCGTTTAAAATTCCTTTTTCATTAAAAACACTTATAAATTCTAAATTATGCTTAAGTCCTACTTCATAATCATTCATGTCATGTGCGGGAGTAACTTTTACAACTCCTGTTCCAAATTCTTTTTCTACATGTTCATCAGCTATGATTTTAATGGCTTTTTTGCTTATAGGCAAAATCACTTCTTTACCCACAAATTTAGTATAGCGTTCATCATCAGGATGCACCATAACTGCAGTATCGCCAAAAAAAGTTTCAGGACGCGTTGTGGCTACTACTAAAAATTCATCGCTATCTTTTAAAAAGTATTTAATATGATAAAGTTTTCCTTTGTTTTCTTTGTATTCAACTTCTATATCACTTAAAGCGCCATCGTGAGTGCACCAATTTATCATGTAGTTTCCACGTACAATAAGTCTTTTATCATAAAGTTCCACAAAGGCTTTTTTTACGGCATTAACCAAACCTTCATCCATAGTAAAACGCAAGCGACTCCATGCAGGAGTGATGCCTAGTGTTCTCATTTGGTCTAAAATTTTTCCACCGCTTTGCTCTTTCCACTCCCAGACTTTTTCTATAAATTTCTCTCTACCTAGTTCTTCTTTTTTAATGCCTTGAGCAAGGAGTTGTTTTTCTACAACATTTTGAGTGGCAATACCTGCGTGATCAAGTCCTGGTTGATAAAGAACCTTATAACCGTCCATTCTTTTATAACGCGTCATAATATCTTGCAGAGTAAAAGTTAAAGCATGTCCTATGTGTAAAACTCCAGTGACATTAGGAGGAGGCATCATAATGCAGAAATTTTTATCTTTTTCTTGTATGGTTTTATTGCCATCGATCTCAAAATATCCGCGTTCTTCGCAAATTTGATAATACTCTTTTTCTAAATTTTTATCATACATTATTTGCCTTTATTGTTTTAGCTTATTTAATAGAGCTAATTTCTATAATTTCACAAAACGGGAAGAAATATTGTGCTGTATTAAGTCCAGTTTTCAAACTTTTGATATGTTTAGAAAAATCACTTCCTTTGCCATCTTTTTTAATTTGAAGTTTAAGTCTTTCTAAAATTTCTTCACGTGCTACATGTTCATTTAATTCTTTTGGATTGTTTAAATATGGGCTTAATCTATCTAGACTAATATATTTATAAGCTTTTTTCATATCTGAAAAGATAATTTCTTTGTTATAGATAGTTAATTTCATTTCCCCTTTTGGTAGCATTTTAACAAAAATACTTAGATAATAATCTTTTGCATTATCTTGTA
Organism: Campylobacter sp. US55; assembly: GCF_004378955.1. NCBI lineage: Bacteria > Pseudomonadati > Campylobacterota > Epsilonproteobacteria > Campylobacterales > Campylobacteraceae > Campylobacter > Campylobacter sp. US55. The sequence goes on along the minus strand of NZ_RYYF01000012.1, from coordinate 16,784 downwards.
TAACGCTTAGCATATCTTTTAACAGATTGATTCTGTATTGGCTTAAAAATTTTCCATCTAAAACATAAACTTTCATATTTTCTGTGCTAAGTTCAGGTTCTAAACGACTGTTTTTTCCTATGCTTAGATACTCTCTAGCGGTATTTAGATATTTATTTTTGTTTGATTTGTTTGATTGAAGTTCTTTTTTTACAGCTCTTTCTCTTTCTAAGATCTTTTGTTGTTTGCTGATTTCTTTTTTAAGAGCTTCTATTTTGGCTTGTTTATTTTCTTGTTTTAATTTTTCTTTATCCGTATCTAAAATTTGCTTATTTTCATTTGTATTAATATTATTACTTGTATTGGTGTCATTATTTAAGCTTTGATTGTTTTCGCTTATTGATGTATTAAATGTATTGTTATTTAAGCTTTGATTTTCATCTAATGGGTTTGTTTCTTGCTTTTGGATGGTATTGTTATTAATATTTATATCTGATGAACTATTGTTGGTTTGGATCGAAGGTGAATAGGAATTATCGTAGTTATTGGTATACGATTTTTGTTCGGTGTAAGTGTTGGTATTTAAGGTGTAATTCTTTGGTTTTGAATATTCAAAAAGATAATAATATGTTCCACCTAATATCACAATAACAGCAATTAATATGCCAACAATAATAGAAAAAATTTTCAAATTCATTTGCTATCCCTTAAAAACAGAAAGTTAAATAATTTTAGCATTGTACTATAATCTAATATAAAGTAATTTTAAATTTCTATATTTTTAAGTAATTTTTTTTTATAATTTTAACTTTTATAAGGAAAATAATGCCACTTTCAAAATTAAATAATGAACAATATCTTGCTGCTACTGCTGATTTTGGACACAATCTTGTTATTGCAAGTGCAGGGACGGGAAAAACTTCTACTATTGTTGCAAGAATTTCTTATCTTTTAAGCAAGGGAGTGGCACCTCAAAAAATCATGCTTTTAACTTTCACAAACAAAGCCAGCAAAGAAATGATAGGGCGTTTAGGGAAATTTTTTGATAAAAATATTACCAGTAAAATACTTGCAGGAACTTTTCATAGTACGGCTTATACCTTACTTAGAAATGCGGATAAAAATATAGCCTTAAAGCAAGCAAGCGAGTTAAAAACTCTACTTAAAAGTGTCTATGAAAAAAGAACTTTTAGGCATTTAAGTGATATAAAACCTTATCAATCAAGTTATTTATATGATCTTTATTCTTTGTTTCAAAACAAAGCACACAATCAAGATTTTTATACTTGGTTTTGTCAAAACTACGAAGATCAAAGTATTTATGCTGAAATTTATGAAGATATTTTAAAAGAATATGATAATGAAAAAAAGCGTTTTAATTATGTAGATTTTAATGACTTACTTATCGATCTAAAAGAGCTTTTAAAAGAAGAAAAATATGAATTTGATGAAATTTTAGTAGATGAATATCAAGACACAAACACTTTGCAAAGTTCCTTAATAGAGGCTTTTCATAGTAAAAGTTTGTTTTGCGTAGGGGATTATGATCAAAGTATTTATGCTTTTAATGGAGCGGATATTAATATCATAGGTGGGTTTAAAGATCGTTTTAAAGATGCAAAAATTTTTTCTTTAAATAAAAACTACCGTTCATCAAGAAGTATTTTAGCTTTGGCTAATAAAGTGATTTTAAATAATGAAAGATTATATCCAAAAGAACTTATTGTTACAAGAAATGATGAGTTTAAAGCCCCATCTTTGCTTACTTTTGAAGAATTATTTGATCAGTATCAAAATATAGCCAAAATGATACTTACAAGCGGAGTAAGTTTGGAAGAAATTGCCGTGATTTTTCGCAACAACTCAAGTGCTGATGGGGTTGAAGTAGCTTTAAGGGAGCAGGGTATTGCAAGTGTGAGAAAGGGAAGTGGAAGTTTTTTTGAAAGTTTGGAAGTTAAAGCTTTTAGCTCCATGCTTGCGCTTGTGGTAAATCCTAAAGATATCATGGCTTTTATTCATTTGGTTCAATATACCAAGGGTGTGGGTGGAGTTTTAGCAAAAGAAATTTTTGACGCACTTTTAAAATTAGGGCATGGAAATTTAATAAAAGGTTTTTTAGATCCTGATAAAAATGTAAATTTGCAAAATCATCAAAAAAGAAATTATCAACTTGGGCTTTTTGCAGATTTGGAAGAATTAGCCAGCGAAACTCGTTTTAAATTTGAGAGTGAATTTGATGCACATCCTATTTTAAGACTTTCAAAAATCAATGATTTGTGCGCTAGAAATTTGGAAAAAATCTATCTTTTTTTAAAAAAAGCTATGGAAATAAAACATTCTTTGACTTTAGTCAATTTAATTTGTGAAAATTCTTTTTATAGAGAAATTTGCGAAGAACTTGCAACCAAAAGAGCGACAAATAAAGCAGGGCAGGTGGATTTATTAAGAAAGAGTGAAAATTTAGAAAAAATAGAAACAAAATTCAATGTCTTAAAAGAGCTTACAAAAAATTATAGCGATATTTACAAGTATTATAATTTTCTAACTTTAGGTGCAAGCGAAATGAGTAGTGGCAAAGGAGTTAATTTGCTTAGCGTGCATGCGAGTAAAGGCTTGGAATTTGATCTTGTTTTTGTGATTGATCTTGCGCAAGGTCGCTTTCCTAATCAAAAGCTTATGGGAATGGGTGGAAGCTTAGAAGAAGAAAGAAGACTTTTTTATGTTGCGGTAACTAGGGCAAAAAATATACTTTATTTAAGTTATGCTAAATATGATAAAAACAAAAAAACTTCTTTTGCTCCTTCTCGTTTTCTTATAGAAGCAGGGCTTTGCAAGGGAGAGTTAACTATAGATTGATAAAATTTCCTTTCAAGTAAGTTATATTATAAAGAAAGGTTTATTTTATGAAAAAAATATTAATTTTAAGTTTAGTAGCAGCAAGTTTTTTAAATGCTGAAATTTTAGTTTATGGTCCAGGTGGTCCTGCTTCTGTGCTAAAAGAGCTTGCTTTAAAATTTGAGGAAAAAACAAAAGAAAAGGTGATTGTAACCGCAGGTCCAACTCCAGCTTGGATAGATAAAGCAAAAGAAAATGCAGATTTGATTTTTTCAGGCAATACTTCAATGATGGATGATTTTGCTAAAAAAATTCCAAGTTTAAGTTTGGAAAATTTAAGCGTTTTAAATGTGCGTCCATCAGGTATTATCGTGCGTCCAAATAATCCAAAAAATATTAAAAATTTTGAAGACATTTTAAAAGATGGCGTAAATGTTATGGTGGTTGATGGTGCAGGACAAGTTGGACTTTATGAAGATATGGCTTTAAAAAGTGCAAAAAGAGAAAATTTGGTAAAATTACGTAAAAATATAAAAATTTATGCTAAAAATTCCAAAGCTGCTGTAGATGAGTGGAATAACAATCCAAATATTGATGTTTTAATCATTTGGTCTCATTGGGCAAAGGCTTTAGGCGATGATAAAGCTTTATTTATCAAAGATAAAAATGCAGTGATTTATCGTGCAGCTGAAATAGCTCCTACAAAAAAAGGTTTAGAAAATAAAAAAGCTTTAGAATTTGTAGATTTTATTAAGAGTAAGGAAGCTCAAAAAGTGTGGAAAAAATATACTTGGAAAGAAATAAAATAATTTTCAGTGAAATTAAAAATAATTAATATTTATAGGATATAATTACTCCTAAAACATTAATTGTAATAATGTTTAAAATATCAAAAAAGGAAATTAAATGAGTACAGTAAATTTTAAAGGAAATCCTGTAAAACTTAAAGGAAATTCAGTAGAAGTTGGAGCAGATGCTCCTAAGGTAAATCTTAAAGCTAAAGATTTAAGCGTGATTGAAATCGGTGCAGCGGGTAAAACTCAAATCATTTTAAGTGTTCCAAGCTTAGATACACCAGTTTGTGCTACAGAGGCTAGAGAATTTAATAAAAAAGTAGCCAGTTACAATGGTGCTGAAGTGATTGTAGTAAGTATGGATTTACCTTTTGCTATGGGAAGATTTTGCAGTACAGAAGGTATTGAAAATTTAAGTGTCGCAAGTGATTTTGTGGCAAAAGAATTTGGTGAAAAATATGGTGTTTTGATAAATGAAGGTGCTTTAGAAGGGCTTTTAGCTCGTGCTGTATTTGTGATTAAAGAGGGTAAAGTGGCATATAAAGAACTTGTAAATGAAATCACAGAAATGCCAGATATTGCAAAACTTGATGCATTTTTTGGTGGTTCTAGCTGCTGCGGTGGTTGTGGTTGCCATTAATTTTGATTAAGCCCATTCTTAGGGCTTAATTTTTACATCTTCATTTTTTTTATTATTTTAAGTTGATTATATTTTAATTGTTAAGTTGATTATTTTTAATATTTATTTTGTGTAAGAAAAATATAAAAAGGACAATAAAACTCCTATAAAATAGAGCTTTAAAATTATTATTTTTATTAAAATTTCAAGAGATTTTTATACTCCATTTTTTATAATAAGATGATTTTTTTATTTTGGAGGAATAAGGATGAATAGAAGGGATTTTATTAAAAATACCGCTATTGCAAGTGCTGCTAGTGTTGCAGGACTTAGTGTTCCAAGCTCTATGCTTGGCGCGCAAGAAGAAGATTGGAAATGGGATAAGGCTGTTTGTAGATTTTGTGGAACTGGCTGTGGAATTATGATAGCCAGAAAAGATGGCAAAATCGTAGCAACAAAAGGTGATCCTGCAGCACCCGTAAATCGCGGACTTAATTGTATCAAAGGTTATTTTAATGCTAAGATCATGTATGGTGAAGATCGTCTTGTTATGCCTTTACTTCGCATGAATGAAAAAGGCGAATTTGATAAAAAAGGCAAATTTCAACAAGTTTCTTGGCAAAGAGCCTTTGATGAAATGGAAAAACAATTTAAAAAAGCCTACAATGAACTCGGCGTTACAGGTATAGGGATTTTTGGTAGTGGGCAATACACCATCCAAGAAGGTTATGCTGCTTTAAAACTTGCAAAAGCGGGCTTTAGAACAAATAATATCGATCCAAATGCAAGACATTGTATGGCCTCTGCAGTGGTTGGTTTTATGCAAACTTTTGGTGTAGATGAGCCATCAGGCTGTTATGATGATATAGAGCTTACAGATACTATTATCACTTGGGGGGCTAATATGGCTGAAATGCACCCAATCCTTTGGTCAAGAGTAAGCGATAGAAAACTAAGCAATCTTGATAAGGTCAAAGTTGTTAATCTAAGTACTTTTTCTAACCGTACTTCAAATATTGCTGATATTGAAATTATTTTTAAACCAAATACAGATTTGGCTATTTGGAACTACATAGCAAGAGAGATTGTTTATAATCATCCAGAGGCTATGGATATGAAATTTATCAAAGATCACTGCGTATTTGCAACTGGTTATGCTGATATTGGTTATGGTATGAGAAATAATCCAAATCATCCAAAATTTAAAGAAAGTGAAAAAGATACAGTTGAAAAAGAAAATGTAATCACTCTAGACGATGAAGAGGCTACTTCTTTATCTTATCTTGGCGTTAAAGCGGGTGATAAATTTGAAATGAAACATCAAGGTGTGGCTGATAAAAACTGGGAAATTTCTTTTGAAGAATTTAAAAAAGGTTTAGCCCCTTATACTTTGGAATACACTGCAAAAGTAGCCAAAGGTGATGATAATGAGTCTTTGGAAGATTTTAAGAAAAAACTTCAAGAATTAGCTAATCTTTACATAGAGAAAAATCGCAAAGTCGTAAGTTTTTGGACTATGGGCTTTAATCAACACACAAGAGGTTCTTGGGTAAATGAACAAGCTTATATGGTGCATTTTTTACTAGGAAAGCAAGCTAAACCAGGTAGTGGAGCCTTTTCTTTAACAGGACAGCCAAGTGCCTGTGGAACAGCTAGGGAAGTAGGAACTTTCTCGCATCGTTTGCCTGCAGATATGGTTGTAGCCAATCCAAAACACAGAGAAATTTCTGAAAAAATTTGGAAAGTTCCTGCAAAGACCATCAACCCAAAACCAGGCTCTCCTTATCTTAATATCATGAGAGATTTAGAAGATGGAAAAATTAAATTTGCATGGGTGCAAGTGAATAATCCATGGCAAAACACTGCAAATGCAAATCACTGGATCGCAGCAGCAAGAGAAATGGATAATTTTATTGTTGTAAGTGATTGTTATCCTGGAATTTCAGCAAAAGTAGCTGATCTTATTTTACCAAGTGCTATGATTTATGAAAAATGGGGTGCTTATGGTAATGCTGAAAGAAGAACTCAACATTGGAAACAACAAGTTTTACCTGTAGGTGCTGCCATGAGTGATACTTGGCAAATTTTAGAATTTGCAAAACGCTTTAAGCTTAAAGAAGTTTGGAAAGAGCAAAAAGTGGATAATAAGCTTACCTTGCCAAGTGTTTTAGAAGAGGCAAAAGCTATGGGTTATAGTGAAGATGATACACTTTTTGATGTGCTATTTGCCAATAAAGAAGCAAAAAGCTTTAATCCAAACGATGCTATCGCAAAAGGCTTTGATAATACTGATGTTAAAGGCGATGAGAGAAAAATTCAAGGCAGTGATGGAAAAGAATTTACAGGTTATGGCTTTTTCGTTCAAAAATACCTTTGGGAAGAATATCGTAAATTTGGCTTAGGACACGGACATGATTTAGCGGATTTTGATACCTATCATAAAGTAAGGGGTTTAAGATGGCCTGTGGTTAATGGCAAGGAAACACAATGGAGATTTAATACTAAATTTGATTATTATGCTAAAAAAGCGGCTCCAAATTCAGATTTTGCTTTTTATGGTGATTTTAACAAAATGCTTACAAATGGGGATTTAATAGCTCCTAAAGATGAAAAAGAGCACAGTATTAAAAATAAGGCTAAAATTTTCTTTAGGCCATTTATGAAAGCACCTGAAAGACCAAGTAAAGAGTATCCATTCTGGCTTGCAACAGGAAGGGTTTTAGAGCATTGGCATAGTGGAACTATGACTATGCGTGTGCCTGAGCTTTACCGCGCTGTGCCTGAAGCACTTTGCTATATGAGTGAGAAAGATGGAGAGAAATTAGGCTTAAATCAAGGTGATTTGGTTTGGGTGGAATCTCGTCGTGGTAAAGTAAAAGCAAGAGTAGATATGCGTGGAAGAAACAAACCGCCTGTAGGACTTGTATATGTGCCGTGGTTTGATGAGAATGTATATATCAATAAAGTTACTTTGGATGCGACTTGTCCGCTTTCAAAACAAACTGACTTTAAAAAATGTGCTGTAAAAATTTACAAGGCTTAATTTAGGGTTTTGATTAAATGAAAGGTAGAAGAGAATTTTTCGTTAGTGCCTTTAAGGCTGTATGTTTATGTACAGGAGGCGGATTTTTGGCTAATTTGGCTTTAAAAGCCGATGATAATTATGCTTTGCGTCCTCCTGGGGCTGAAGATGAAGCTAGGTTTTTAAGCAAATGTATTCGTTGTGGGCTTTGTGTAAAAGCCTGTCCTTATGATACTTTAAAGCTTGCTAGCTTGTTAGATAGTCCAAAAAATGGCACACCTTTTTTTAAGGCAAGAGAAATTCCTTGTTATCTTTGTAAGGATATTCCTTGCATTAGAGAATGTCCAACCGATGCTTTAGATAAAAAGCATTTAGAACAGGGTATAGAATCTTTGAAAATGGGTATTGCTATTGTTGATAGTGCTTCTTGTGTGGCACACTGGGGAATTCAATGTGATGCTTGTTATAGAGCTTGTCCTTTGATAGATAGGGCTTTAAAACTTGAGCTTAAACGCAATGAACGCACCGCCAAGCATGCTTTTTTACTACCTAGCGTGGATCATGAAGTGTGTGTAGGTTGTGGGCTTTGTGAACTTGCTTGTATTACTGAAAAACCGGCCATTCGTGTTTTGCCAAGGGAGTATGTATTGGGAAAAGCAGGATCTCATTATGTAAAAGGCTGGGATGAAAAAGATGAAGGTCGTATAAAAAATGCAGTTACTTCAAAACATTTTGATGCTAAAAAAGCAACCAATTATTTAAATAATGGAGAACTGTGATGAAGTATTTAATTGCTAGACGCATCGTTCAGCTTGGAATTTTAGCGCTTTTTAGTTTTAAAGCTACAGATTTTATCTTGCAGGGAAATTTAAGTTCTTCTAGACTTTTTAATACCATACCTTTAAGCGATCCTTTTGCGGTTTTGCAAATCATTTTAGCAAGCTGGAGTATAGATTTAATGGCTTTAATAGGAGCTTTGATTATATTTTTTATCTATGGTTTGCTTTTAGGAAGGGTTTTTTGCTCTTGGGTTTGTCCTGTTAATTTAATCACAGATTTTGCTGCTTTTGTGCGAAATAAATTAACCCTTAATAATAAATTTTTAATTTTGCCTAAAAATTTACGCTATTTTGTATTGGTCTTGGTTTTAGTCCTTTCTTTTGTATTTTCATTGCCCGTGTTTGAAAGTTTTTCTTATATAGGAATGATACATAGAGGGATTATTTTTGCTACAAGTTCTTGGATTTTTGTAGCCTTTATACTTTTTTGTATCGATACTTTTTTAAGCCCTAGGGCAATTTGTTCACACTTTTGTCCACTAGGAGCTTTTTATGCTTTTATTTCTCGTTTTGCTTTGCTTAAAATAAAGCATGATAGTGATAAATGCACTAAATGTTATGAATGTATCCGTATTTGTCCTGAAAAACAGGTTTTGTGGATGGTTGGAAAAGAAAGTACTAGCGTGAAATCAGGAGAGTGTATAAGGTGTGCAAGATGTATAGAAGTTTGTAATGATGATGCTTTGAATTTTAATATTTTTGATTTAAGGAATAAATAATGAAGAAGAAATTGGTTTTATTAGGAAGTGCTGCAGTGGTATTTTTTGCAGCTTGCGCAATGAATAGTGGGGTAAGTTCGGAACAAATTGGACTTAGAAAAGCAAGTTTAGAAAATGAAAATAAAGTAAATTTAGTGGAAGCAAATTTCACAACTTTACAACCTGGGGAATCTACTCGTTTTGAGCGTTCTTATGAAAATGCACCACCATTAATTCCGCATGCTATTGAAGATTTGTTACCTATAACTAAAGATAACAATATGTGTTTAAGCTGCCATGATAAGGCTATAGCAGCAGATGCTGGTGCAACTCCACTTCCTGCTAGTCATTATTATGATTTTAGACACAATAAAACCACAGGAGATATGATTAGCGACAGTCGTTTTAATTGTACTCAGTGTCATGTTCCACAAAGCGATGCAAAACCTTTAGTGGGAAATAGCTTTAAACCTGAATTTAAAAATGAACAATTAAAAAGTCGTTCAAATTTAATTGATGTGATTAATGAGGGTGTAAAGTAGATAAATGAAAAAATTTCTTTTTATTTTGAGTCTTTTTTGTGTTTTGTCTTATGCTTATGAGCTGAAATTAAATGCCAATATAACAGCTTTAAAGCTTGATAAGAAAAACTTATATATAGGCACTGATAAAGGTGAAATTTTACAATATAACATTAAAGATAAAAGTTTAAAAGAACTTTTATCTTTGCCAAAGATTAAAAATTATTATGGCGATGATTTTGCTAAAATTTACAACATTGATGTTTTTAAACATACACTTTTAATACTTAGCGAGGGTGATTTTGGTGCTAAAAATTTAAGTTTTTATAAGGAAAATTTACAAATCAAAAAGCTCGAAGAAAATAGCATAATAAAAGCATTTTTTATCAATGAAAATACTTATCTTTTGATTTCTATTGGTTCTGAAATAGAATTGATTGATAAAAGCTTAAAGAATATAAAAAAATTTAATTTTTCCCATTCTAGTCTTAATGATGCAGTTTTAAATGAAGATAAGAGTAGACTAGTTGCAGGTTTTGAGAGTGGCGAAGTAGAACTTTTTGATTTGAAAAATTGGAAGATGTTAAAAAACTATGATAAAATGCATAAAGATAATATCTATCAAGTAGATTTTAAAAATAATATTATTTTAAGTTGTGGAACGGATAGGCGTATAGGAGTTGTAAAAAATGAAGAGCAAAATTTTTTGCAAAAAGATTTTTTGATATATACTTGTGCTTTAAGTCCTAATGGAGAATTCGCTGTTTATAGCGATAATGAAGCTGGAGTTAGTGAAGTTTTTAGCACAAGTGATTTTAAGCCTGTTAAAACTTTTAATAATGAAAATTTGATGAGTGAGTTTATTATTTTTCTAAACAATAAAGATTTTATCGTTTCAGGCTTTGGTGATAGTATAATGTTTAGGAGTATTGATGAATAATCTTTCTAGTGTTTTGATTTTAGCAAAAGAAGAATATATAAATGATTTAAAAAAGGCTATATCTGAAATTCCTTTTTGTTCTGTAGAACTTTGTGAAAATGAAAAGATTATAGTTGTGATTGAAAGTGAAAATTTAGAAGATGAATTAAACTCTTATAAAATGCTTGAGAAATTGCCAAATATTATCAGTATTAATATGGTTTTTTCTTATCAAGATTTAAATGATGATATCCAAAAAGCAATCAATAGTGGCGCAATAGAAACGATAGAAAAAAATGAAAATGCTGAGAATGTTCGCTACTATGGTAGTGTATTTAATCAATTTTCTTAAAGTGTAAAGATGGTATTTTTAATCCCATTGCTTATTATAATTGGTGTTATTTTTGGAATTGATTATGTGTATTTTAAAAATCAAGATTTAAAAGTGCAAGTTAAAAAAGAACAAAAAGAATTAAATTCTAGTTTAGAGAAAGAAAAAAAAGAATATATAGAAAAATTGTTTAAAACAAAATAGACATTAAAAATCATTTTATTTTCTTAAAGATAAATTAAAAAGCTTTTTGCTAGAATTAAAGAAAAATTTTAGGAAACAGTGATGAAAAATACAGTCACTGAAGCTTCTATCTATGAGGCTCAAGGGTTAAAAGACGAAGCTTTAGAAATTTATAAAAATATCTTAAAAGAAGATCCGGATAACCAAAACGCTATTGATGCGGTTCGTCGTCTTAGTGGTTTTAGATCCAAGCATAAAGACTTAAACACTCAAATGTTGGATTTTTTTATTAATATGAAAAGCGATGAAGAAATTAATGAATTTAAAAGGTGGTTGATAAAAATATGAATTTGGAAGATTTAGCTAAAAAAACCATTAGCGAAGTTAGCTCTATCATGGAAGAGCAAAGAAGACAAAATGAAATTTTAAAAGAACAAGAATTAAATAGAAAAACTGAAATAAAAGATGAATTACCGCCTATGGAGTTTGTATGCGAAGAGCTCGATACTCCGCAAGACTTAGAAGATAAAATTTCTATGGCAAAATTTGAAGAAGAGCAAAAAATACAAAATAATATTGAAATTTCTACTCAGGAAAATAAAGAGTTTAAAAAAGAAGAGCCTTTTTTACAAAGTGAAATTTTAAATCCTAGTGTTATGACAGAGGTTCAAACGCTTAATGAGGATATTTTTTTAAAACATCTTAGAGAGAGAATTTTAGTTCTTTTTGAAGGTTTAAATAGTATAAAAAAAGATGATCTTGAAAATAGGTTAAACTTGACCATAAATTTTTTAGAGTTTTTACTTGCAAATATCGAAGATAAGCTTAAAAAATAATTCCGATTTACAGTTTATTGCTGAGTTTTTAAAGCCTTATACCAAACGAGCGTATTTGGTTGGAGGTAGCGTTAGGGATTTGTTTTTAGGTTTAAAAATTTGTGACTATGATATAGAGCTTTATGATATAAAACTTAAAGATTTTGAAAAGATTATGCAAAAATTGGGTGCACAAGGCTTTGGAAAAAGTTTTTTTGTGTATAAGTTTAAAAATTATGATTTAGCTCTTGCTAGAACTGAAAACAAAATAAGCTATGGACATAAAGGTTTTGAAGTTCAAATTTGCAATGATGAAAAACTTGGCGCCAAAAGACGCGATTTTACCATAAATTCTATGATGATTAATCTTTTTAACGATGAGTTTTTAGATTTTTACGGAGGATTAAAAGATCTAGGAGCAGGCTTTTTAAGGCATATTGACAAACAAAGCTTTCAAGAGGATAGTTTAAGAGTATTAAGAGCGGTAGTATTTGCTTCAAGGTTTAACTTTAAGATAACTAGTGAAAGCTTGAAATTGATGCAAAGTATGGATATAACTGATCTTAGTAAAGATAGGATCAATGCGGAGCTTTATAAATTCTTTAAAAGTCCTAGACTTGATGTTGGCTATAGATATTTGCAAGAACTTGACTTAGAAAAACAGATTTTCGGCTTTGAGAGTATTTTTAAGAGTTTGGAATTTCAAAATTTACTCAGACAAAGTAGAGAATTTGTAAAAAGCGATGCTTTATTCTTGTATTTGTATTTGAATTTTTTTAATTTAGAAAAAGATATATTTTTTAAAAGAACTAAACTTAAAAAAGAATACCTAAAATACGCAAATCAAGCTTTTTATCTTGATGATATAAGTGATTTTGAACTAGCAAAAATTGCTTTTGAAATGCCTTTGAAGGAATGGCTTGGACTTTGGAGTAAAAAGCGTATTGAGCAAGCTAAAAGATTAGGGCTTTATGAGAATAAGTTTGAAAGTAAAATTTTAGCAAAAGATTTCATAAATGCTGGATTTTGTGGTAAAATTCTTGGTTTAAAGCTTCAAGAAGCAAGAGAGAATGAATTAAAAGAATATATAAAAGGTTTAGCTAAATGATTTCTGTATTAAAAATTTGCACCAAAGATCAAAAAGGTTTAATTTATAGAATTTCTGATGTTATTTTTAAATATCATATCAATATAGTAAAAAACGATGAATTTGTAGGCGAAGGAATGTTTTTTTTTCGTGCTCTTTTAGAAGGTGAATTTGATAAAGAAGCTTTTATAGGAACGCTTGAAGCTATGCTTGGACAAGAATCCTTGATAGAACTTTGCGAGAAGAGAAAAAAAGATATTGTTGTTTTTGCTACTAAAGAAAGTCATTGTTTGGGAGATTTGCTAATAAAGCATTATAGTAACGAACTTGAAGCAAATATCAAAGCTGTGATTTCAAATCACAACTCTTTAAAGGATTTAGTTGAGAAATTTGAAATTCCTTATCATTTTATCAGCGCTGAAAATTTAGATCGAAAAGAGCAAGAAAATCAGATTTTAAAATGTCTTGAACAATATAAATTTGATTATTTGGTTTTGGCAAAATATATGCGAATTTTATCTCCTGATTTTGTTAGGCATTTTGAAGGTAAGATTATAAATATTCACCATTCTTTTTTACCTGCATTTATAGGAGCAAATCCTTATAAACAAGCCTTTGAAAGAGGGGTTAAAATAATTGGAGCTACGGCACATTTTGTAAATAATAATCTTGATGAAGGTCCTATTATCACTCAAGCTGTTTTACCTGTAAACCATGAATTTACTTGGCAAGATATGCAGCAAGCAGGTAGAAATATAGAAAAAGATGTTCTTTCAAAAGCACTTGATTTGGTTTTTGAAGATAGAATTTTTATACATAATAATAAAACTATAATATTTTAATGCGATAATTTTACTATAGTTTTATTTAAAGCATTAAAAAAATAATCAATATCCTCTTTTTCATGCGTATAATGCAAGCTTATTCTTAACCAACCTGGTTTTGTTTTAAGTTTTTGATTATCTTTTAAGCCTAGCAAATCATGACCATAAGGCCCAGCACAAGCACATCCAGCGCGTGTTTCTATGTGGTATTTTTTACTAAGTTCGTAAGCGATATCAAAAGGAGAAATTCCTTTGATATTGAAAGCAAAAATAGGCAATCGGGTTTTTAAATTCTTTGCGTATAAAATTAAGTTAGGTATAGTTTTTAGTTTCTCAAAAAAATAATCTTTTAGAATTTCTTCTTTTTTTTCTATATTTTTAATCCCTATAGAATCTTTGATTTTAAAAGCTAAGCTAGCGCGAATGAGTTGTAAAATTCCAGGTGTTCCTCCTTCTTCTAAAGCTTCTTCATTGCAAAGGTAGCATTGTGAAGTGCGAGAAACATAGCCCACAGTTCCACCTGCTGCAAAGCTAGGCTTGTTTCCACAAAGATCTTTTTTGATGGCTAAAAGTCCAGAACCACCAATACCACCGATTAATTTATGAGAACTTATAAACAACGCATCATAGTATTGACAAGATATGTTTTTATAGGGAATAAAACTAGATGCATCAAAAGCAACTATCCCTTTAAATTTACGAACCATTTCAGAAATGCGTTTGTAATCACTTAGTATCCCAGTAACATTTGAAGCTAAAGAAAAGCTAGCGATTATTTTTCTTTTTTTGTTTTTTTGTAAAGTTTTTTCTAGAAAATCAAAATCAATTTCCCCATTTTTATCCAAGGGAATTCTAATACATTCGCACAAGCCTTCTCGAAATGAAAGTTCATTAGAATGATGCTCATAAGGCCCTACGATAACTAAAGGTAAAGTATTTTTATCAATTTGCGTAAAATATCTTTCTTTTACAAGAGGGGGAATGTAAATGCCGATCAATTCTTGAAATTTTTTAATAGCACTGCTTGATCCTGTTCCACAAGCTATAAGGGCAAAATTTTCATCTAATGATAAACTTTTTTTTATATCTTTTCTTGCTTGTTCGTAAATTTGTTGAGTTTTAAAAGAATTTAAAGAGCTATCAGAATGTGTGTTTGCATAGGTTGGGAGAATTTTTGAAATTTCTTTTTCTACACATTTTAGAGCTAAAGCACTTGCTGTGAAGTCAAAATGCAAAATACCTTTTTTTAAGATCAATTCTTTTTTTAAATCTGAAATTTGCAAATACAATCCTTATAAAAATTTGCTAAAATTATACTATAAAAATGCTTTATAAAAGGAAAAATATAAAATTTAAGAACTTTGTAGATTTGCATAAGAATTTGTCTTTAAGTAAGCTTTTTGATTTTTATAGCGTGTTTGAAGGTTTTGAAAAATTAAACATTTTAAATTTTGAAGACGATGTATTTACAAATATAGAGCGAATTTTGCTTGATGACTATCTAAAAATTAAAAGTTATTTCGCCTTGGATGAAACAAGTTCTTACGCTCTTACTTTACTAGCTAAAAACAATCGCAAGCGTTTTTCTATCAATAGAAAAATTCAGCATTTTAAAGCTTTATCTACACTTAAATATCTTTTAGAAACAGGTATAATAAAACTTGAGTATAGTAAGGAAGCTAAAAAAATAAAAGATAAAAGACAAAAAATCAAAAAAGAACTAAGATCTTATGTTGTCCAAGATAAGATTATATTTAGCAACCATTTTACTCGTTTCTTTTTTTATTTTTTAAAGCCCAATGAAAAGCTTATTTTGCAAAATCGTTATAAAGAAGTTTTAGAATGTATTAAGGAAAAATTTGAACTTTATCAAAGTTTTTGTTTTGAACAGCTTTCTAGAGAATTGCTTGAGAAAAAATTCAATATCAATGGAGCGCAAAGTTACTGGGATAAGAATTTAGAACTTGATCTTTATTATCAAGATGAAAATTTGTGTTTTGTCGGAGAGGTTAAATTTAAAAATAAAAAAATTTGTAAAAATATTTTAAATCTTTTAAAATCAAAAGCAAAGTCTTTAAATTTGGCTCCAAATTATTACATTATAATCTCAAAAAATGGTTTTAGCAAGGAATTTGATAAAATATGCGAACAGAATTTGCTTTTACTTGATTTGAATGATTTTAAGATTTTATTAGAGGAATGATAAATGAATGAAAGTATTTTAAAAAGTTTAGACTCAAATGAAAAAGAAACCCTACAAAAAGGCTTAGAAAGTCTTATAGAACAAACTTATGTAATAGAAAATGAATACAAAACTTTAAATGAAAACTATAATTCCTTACGCGCAATGGTTGATGAGATTATAGAGGTATTGCCTAGTGCACTTTGGATTTTAGATAAAGAAAAAAATATTATTTTACAAAATCAAGAAGCCTTGAAAAATCCAAAATTACTTAGTATCATTAGTCTTGATAAAATTCGCGATGAGCTTGAATTTGAAGGTAGGTTTTATGCGGTAAAAATCATAGCACATAATGAAAAAACTATAGTTTCAGCTACAGATATTAGCGATGAAAAACGCAATGAAAGGCTTGCAAGCATGGGCAGTGTGGCGGCTCATTTGGCACATGAGATAAGAAATCCTATTGGATCTATATCTTTACTTACTTCAACCCTTTTTGCTCGTAGTGAGCTTAAAAATAAGCATATAGTTCTTGAAATCCAAAAGGCTATTGCTAGAGTAGAGCGTATCGTAAATTCAACTTTACTTTTTACTAAGGGTGTGCACATCAATGCTTTAAATTTTAATCTTTTAGAGTTAAAAGAAGAGTGTGAAAGTGCCATTAACTCTTATAATTTTACTTCTCAAATAGACTTTGAAATATCTTTTTTGGATAAGCAGATTTGTGCTGATAAAGCTCTTCTTGGTTTGGTTTTGCAAAATTTGATTTATAATGCTATTGATGCGATAGAAGAAAGCGAATGTGAAAAGCCTATGATTAAAATTTTAGCAAGTTGTGATAATGAAAAAATATGCATCAGAGTGTATGATAATGGTTGTGAAATAAAAGATGAGAAATTAGTTTTTGAAGCTTTTAAAACAACAAAACTTAAAGGCAATGGGCTTGGTTTGTCTCTTTCTAAAGAAATCATAAACGCTCATAAGGGAGAGTTAAGTTTTCAAAGCGATCCTAAGAATTTTTATTTTACCTTACCTTTGGTGTGATAAATATTTTCTTTTCACCCCAAAACGGAACAGATTTTGCTTATATTATTTTAATATATTTAGGTTGAAGGCAAAAAAATCTAAATCAAGGA
>NZ_RYYF01000011.1:0-56666 GCF_004378955.1 Campylobacter sp. US55 | reverse complement strand
GAAGCTAAGCACATCGTGGGTGATGATACTACGCCTTACTGGCAGGGGGAAAGTAGCTCATTGCGGACTTGTTAAATATCTTCATTACTTACTTTATATATAAATCCTATGTTTATTTTTATTGTTGTTTTAGATGGTGTTTGGAATAGTGTAAAATAAAGATTTACTGTGTGCTTAGGGTTATATTAGAGAATAGGGTGTTTTTAGGGGTTTGGAAGGTTTAATATATTTGTATGAAAAGTAAAATAAATTAAATTTTATTCACACATTCCTTAAAGACTTTTCCACGCTCTGCGTAAGAGTTGAACTGATCTAAACTTGCACAAGCGGGACTTAAAAGAGCTACTTCATTGACTCTTAAGTGATTTGAAATTTCATTTACAGCTTTAGATAAAACTTCACATTTATAGGCTTTCAAATTCGCTTTTTTTGCATAATCAAGCATTTTTTCAGTACTAATACCTATAGCATAGAGTTCTATATCAAATCCTTTCATAAAATCAAATAAATTGCTAAGATCTACACCCTTATCATCTCCCCCTATGATAAGATGGATTTTTTTATCTTTATAGCGACTAAGTGCAGCCATTACAGCACTTTCATTTGTAGCTTTAGTGTCATTTACCCAAAGCCTATTTTGACTGTCTTTAAGCTCTTCGAGTTTATTTTTTTCCATTACAAAGCTATTTAAAAGCTCATAGCTTAAAGTATCAAGTAGAATTTTTTCTATAGCTAAAGCCATGATAGCATCGAGTAAAAAAGGATTTTTAAAGGAAATTTTTTCCGTATCAATGCCAAATTTAACAGATAGATCTTTTTCATCTTCATAGCTTATTTTATGAGCTTTTGTTGGAGTATTTGCATAAATTTTAGGCAGTATTACTACATCACATTCATTCATTCTTTTTAAAACGCTTAGCTTATCTTGAACATAATTATCAAAACTTTCATGCCAAGAAAGATGATCAGGACTTATAGGTAAAAGTGCATAAATTTCAGGTTTAGCTTTATGAGTGTAGTGTAGGGTAAAAGATGAAGTTTCAAGTATCCAAAGTTTTGCATAAGGATTAAGCTCTACTAAAGGAGTTCCAACATTTCCACCCATAACAGCACCAATGTGTGATAATAAATGTGTAGCCATTTGAGTGGTAGTGGTTTTGCCATTGGTTCCGCTTATCCAAACGGATTTTGGCATGATATCATAAAAAAAGTCATATTCACTTTGTAAATTTTTTGCTTTTTGAATGAGTTTGTGCTTTGGTGGAAAACCTGGACTAGGAATTTCAATATCGCTTAAATTATCATCAAAATCATTAGGATTTAAAAGTAAATTTCCTAGTGTATCTTTTTTTGTTTCTATAAAATGATCATCATAGATATCAAAAGACCCAAATTTATCTACCAAATTTTCAGCAATAGCGCGTGTGGTTTTTCCATATCCAAAAAGTGAAATTTTCATTATCTTAGCTTTATTGATGCAAGTGCAAGTAAATTTGAAAGTAGGGCTATCATCCAAAAACGCACTATAATTTTATTTTCTACCCAGCCAACTTTTTCAAAATGATGATGAATAGGTGCCATTTTAAATACTCTTTTATTAAAAATTTTAAAACTTCCAACTTGTAAAATTACAGAAACAGTTTCAAGAACAAAAACAAAACCTATGAGTAAAAGTAAAATTTCATTTTTGCTAATGATAGCTAAAAATCCTATGAATCCACCTAAAGCTAAACTTCCACTATCCCCCATAAAAACCTGTGCAGGATAACAGTTATACCATAAAAATCCCATTAAAGCACCGATTAATGCAGCACAAATAATCACTACTTCACCAAGTCCTTGAATTTTTGGCAAAAGTAAATATTCACTATAATTTAAATTCCCGCTCAAATATAAGAATATCCCTAAAGTAGATAAAGAAAAAATACTTGGAACTGTAGCTAAGCCATCAAGTCCATCGGTTAAATTTACAGCATTAGAGCTAGAAATTAAAACCAAAATCCAAAAAGCAATGGCAAAAATTTCCATATCAAAAAGAGGATGTTTGTAAAAAGGTATAAAAAGTTCTGTGCTAAGTTCTGAACTAAAATATAAAGGTAAGATACAAATAAGTCCTGCGATGATTTGCGCTAAAAGCTTCATTTTTGGGCTAAGTCCTGAATGATTATCTTTTTTTAGAACTTTGCCTAAATCATCTACGAGTCCTATCAAACAAAAAAGTATCAAACAAAGCAAAGCACTTATAGCAAAAATATTATCAAATTTGATACAAAATAAACTTGCGATTACTGCAGAACTGATGAAAATAAGCCCACCCATGGTTGGAGTATGGCATTTGGTTTTATGAGTTTCTGGGGCATATTCGTAAATAGGTTGACTAGCATTTTTAGCTTTTGCCCAAGTAATAAATTTAGGCATTAAAAATAAAGACAAACATAAAGCGATAAAAAAAGCAAATCCTGCACGCACACTAATATAAGTAAAAAAAGCATAATGACTTAAATCTGAAAGATAATACAAAACCTAGCCTTCTTTTTGGTTTTTAAAAGTTTAATTTTAGTAAAATCTAACCAAAAAAATTCTTATAAAAGAGAGAAAAATGAAGCAAAAATGCGTTTTAATTATTACAGATGGAATAGGGTATAATAAGAATAGTAAGTTTAATGCTTTTGAAGCAGCTAAAAAACCAAGTTATGAAAAGCTTTTTAAGGAAGTCCCAAATTCTTTACTAAAAACGAGTGGTTTAGCTGTAGGTTTGCCAGAACGGCAGATGGGAAATAGTGAAGTAGGGCATATGTGTATAGGAAGTGGGCGTATTATTTATCAAAATTTAGTGCGTATTAATAAAGCCATTGAAAACAAAGAACTTGAAAAAAATGAGAATTTACAAAAACTTTTAGCAAAATGTAAAAGAGTGCATATTATAGGGCTTTATAGCGATGGCGGGGTGCATTCTATGGATACGCATTTTAAAGCCATGCTTGAAATTTGTGCGAAAAATGGCAATGAAGTTTTTGCTCATGCAATCACTGATGGGCGCGATGTAAGTCCAAAAAGTGGCTTAAATTTCATAAAAGATTTAAAAGAATTTTGTGAAAACTTAGGCGTGCATTTTGCTACGATTTGTGGGCGTTTTTATGCTATGGATAGAGATAAGCGTTGGGATAGGGTAAAAGAGTATTATGAGTGCTTGTTAGGTAAGGCTTATAAAGTGCCAAATTTATTAGAATACCTACAAAAATCTTACGATGAAAATGTTACTGATGAATTTATCAAAGCAGCTCAAAATGAGAATTACAAGGGCATGAGAGAAGAAGATGGCATTATCTTTATCAACTTTAGAAATGATAGAATGAAACAACTTGTTGAAGTGTTAAATTCTAAGGATTTTAAAGAGTTTGAACGCGAAAAAATCTTTGAAAATTTACTTACTATGAGTGTTTATGATGATAAATTTAAACTCCCTGTGCTTTTTGAAAAAGAAAAAATTGAAAATACTTTAGCGCAAGTGATTTCTAAAGCAGGGCTTAGTCAGCTTCATACCGCAGAAACCGAAAAATATGCCCATGTAACTTTCTTTTTTAATGGCGGAAAAGAAGAGCTTTTAGAAAATGAAACAAGGGTTTTAATCCCAAGCCCCAAGGTAAAAACTTATGATGAAAAACCCCAAATGAGTGCTTTTGAAGTGTGTGATGCAGTGAAAAAAGGTATAGAAAAGGGTGAGGATTTTATAGTGGTAAATTTTGCAAATGGAGATATGGTTGGACATACAGGTGATTTTAATGCTACTATAAAGGCTGTTGAAGCGGTGGATACTTGTTTGGGCGAGATTGTAGAATGTGCAAAAAAGCATGATTATGCTTTTATCATTACAAGTGATCATGGAAATTGCGAAGCTATGCAAGATGAAAAAGGAAATTTGCTTACCAATCATACCACTTTTGATGTTTTTGTTTTTGTGCAAGCAAAGGGAGTTTCAAAGATTAAAGATAATATGGGGCTTAGCAATATCGCTGCAAGTGTGCTTAAAATTTTAGACTTAGAAATTCCAAAAGAAATGAATGAGGCTTTGTTTTAGTTTGTTTGCCTTTTTTATAAGAAATTTGTTAAGATTGCAATTTTTAAAATTAAACTTATTAAGGATAGATAATGAAATTTAGCGGAAAAAATGTTTTAATTACCGGAGCAAGTAAGGGAATAGGTGCTTCTATCGCAAAAACTTTAGCGGGTTTTGGACTTAAAGTTTGGATTAATTATCGTTCAAAACCTGAACTCGCAGATGCTTTAAAAGATGAAATTATTGCAAGTGGTGGCGTTGCTGCTGTGATTAAATTTGATGCAAGCAAAGAAGATGAGTTTGAAAATGGTGTAAAAACCATAGTGGAGAGCGATGGAGAGTTAAGTTATCTTGTAAATAACGCAGGCGTTACAAATGATAAACTTGCTTTAAGAATGAAATTAGAGGACTTTAGTGGCGTTGTGGATACGAATTTAAGCTCAGCTTTTTTAGGTTGTAGAGAAGCTTTAAAAACCATGAGTAAAAAACGCTTTGGTGCTGTTGTGAATATCGCTTCTATTGTCGGAGAAATGGGTAATGCTGGACAAGTAAATTATTCTGCTAGCAAAGGTGGAATGATAGCTATGACTAAATCTTTTGCTAAAGAAGGAGCAAGTAGAAATTTACGCTTTAACTGTGTAACTCCAGGTTTTATAAAAAGCGATATGACTGAAGTTTTAAGCGATGAAATCAAACAAGTTTATCAAGATAATATCCCTTTAAAACGCTTTGCAGAACCTGAAGAAGTGGCTAATTGTGTAGCGTTTTTACTTAGTGATTATGCCTCTTATGTGACAGGTGATGTGCTTAAGATCAATGGTGGTTTATATATGTAAGGAAAAATGATGGATTTAAAAGAAATAGCACAATTTTTAGATGATAATGCACCGGCATTTTTAGCCACTTTAGGAACTTGTGGAAATCCTAGAGTGCGTCCTATACAAAGTCCATTGCTTATGGGAGATAAAATTTATTTTTGCACAGCAAACACAAAGGGACTTTTTAAACATATAAAAAATTATAATGGTATTGAATTTTGTTCTTGTGCAAAAGATGGGACTTTTTTAAGACTTAGAGCTAATGCGGTTTTTGAACCAAATTTAGAAGTTAAAAAAATGATGTTTGAAAAATACCCTTATCTTGTAAATCTTTATGAAACTCCACAAAATCCAAAATTTGAAGTTTTTTATCTTGATCATTTAAGCGCTAGAATGCAATTTATGAATGGAGAATTTAAGCTTTTTAAGGCTTAATGATTTGATAATTTTATTAACTATATATTAATTAAGATAAATAATATCTTAATTAATATTAACTTTTTGTTATTTTTTTAAGATATAATCATTCCATTTAATTTGCAAGGAATAGATTATGATATATTGCAAAAATTTTTTAATATTTATTTTATTATATTCATCTATCTTCTTTGATTGCTTATCTTATGCTTTTTTATATTTATTAAATTATAAATTTGTTTTTAATTCATTTTATATTGAAAAGAGAGTTTGTTTTTGGATTTTTGGCATGCGGTTATGTAAGATTGACTTACATTAAAAATTATTATTAATTTTTTAAATAAGGAGAATGATATGGGTGAATTTTCTAGAAGAGATTTTATAAAAACAGCCTGTATTAGTGTAGGAGCTTTAGCTGCAAGTTCAAGTGGAGTTTATGCCTTAGATGATTCATCTAAGATGGATAAAGATACAAATTTACCTTCTTGTGATGTTTTGGTAATTGGATCAGGTGGAGCAGGTTTGCGTGCTGCAGCCGCAGTGAGAAAAGAAAATCCAAAATTAAGCGTTGTGGTAGCTACAAAGATGATGCCATCGCGTAACGCAACTTGTATGGCAGAGGGTGGAATTAATGGAGTTACTGATTTTTCTAATGGAGATTCCTATAAATTACATGCTTATGATACTATTAAAGGCGGAGCTTATTTGGTAGATCAAGACGCGGCTTTAAAATTTTGCGAATTAGCTGGAAAGGCTATTTTTAATATGGATTTTATAGGAACCTTGTTTTCAAGAAATGAGCAAGGTGGAGTAGCTCAGCGTTTAATGGGAGGAGCTTCTAAGAAACGCTGTAACTATTCTGCAGATAAAACAGGTCATATTTTAATGCATTCTTGTTTAGATGATGCTATTAGTAGTGGTGTGAAATTTTTAATGGATCATGAACTTTTGGATATAGGTGTTGTGGATGGAAAATGCGAGGGTGTCGTTTTAAGAGATATACAAAGCGGTGGAATTTATCCTGTATTATGCAAAGCTTTGGTGATTGCTACAGGGGGATATACAAGGATATTTTATAATAGAACTTCAACTCCTTTTATTGCCACAGGAGATGGCGTGGCAGCTGCTCTTAGAGCAGGACTTGGTTTTGAAGATCCTGAGATGATACAATTTCACCCAACAGGAGTTGCAAATAGCGGAACTCTTATTACAGAAGCGGCGCGCGGTGAAGGGGGATATCTTTTAAATAATCGTGGTGAGCGTTTTATGAAAAATTACCATGAAAAAATGGAGCTTGCACCGCGAGATGTAGTTGCGCGTGCTATAGAAACAGAAATTCGCGAAGGTAGAGGTTATGGTGAGGGACTTGGAGCTTATGTTTTGTGCGATGTACGCCACTTAGGAAAAGAAAAAATTTTAAAAGATTTACCAAAAATTCGTCACACTGCAATGCTTTTTGAAAATATTGATTTAGTAGATACTCCTGTACCTATCCGTCCAACGGCGCATTATTCTATGGGTGGAATTGAAGTGGCTAAATTTGAAGATATGAGTACTAAAATTGCTGGAATTTATGTAGGTGGAGAAGCTTCTTGTATTTCTATACATGGAGCTAATAGACTAGGGGGAAATTCTTTAGCCGATGCAGTTGTAACAGGGCATTTGGCAGGCATTGGTGCGACAAATTATGCTAAAGATGCAAGTTTTGGAAAAGGAGCAAAAACTCATGAACTTGCTCAAAAATGGCAGGCTAGATTTAAAGAAATTACAAATAATGGCGGAAATGGTCAAGAAATGTATGAATTGCGAGAAGAGCTAGGAAGTCAAAATTGGGATAATATGGGGATTTTTAGAACCCAAGAAAAACTCGATCTTCTAGCAAAAAATTTAGAAGATATACAAGCAAGATATGAAAAAATTTGTATTCCAAATCCTAATGAAGTGATGAATACTGCTTTTACAGATTATGTAGAGCTTGGTAATTTGATTTTACTTTCTCGCTGTGCTTGTTTAGCAGCTAGAAATAGACTTGAAAGTCGTGGGGCTCATACTAGAGAAGATTATCCAAAGCGAGATGATAAAAATTTCTTAAAACATAGCATTGTAAATTTAGAAAATGATGAATTAAAACTTAGTTATAAAGATGTCGTGGTAACTGAGTTTTCACTTGATGGAAGGAGAGTACAATGAAAATTATCATAGATCGTTTTAATGGCAAGGAAAAATATGAACAAAGTTATGATATTGATGATAAGGATATACAAGGAAAAACTCTGCTCTCTCTTTTGCTTTTTATCAAAAAAACAAAAGATATTACTTTAAATTTTACCGCCTCTTGTCAATCTGCAATTTGTGGGGCTTGTGCAGTTCGTGTGAATGGGCATTCTTATCTTGCTTGCGATACTAAAATGCAAGATTTGTTAAAAGAATATGATAATCCTTCAAGTATACGCATTTCTCCGCTTGGAAATTTTAGAGTAATTTCTGATTTAATTGTGGATTGGGAGCCTTCTATAGAAAATTTAAGAAAAATTCGTCCTGCTATGGTGGCAAAAAATGAATTTTCAGCGGAAAAGGGCTGTAAACAAAGTCAAGAAGAATTTGATCGTATTAGCAAGCAATGGGATTGTATTTTATGTGGTAGCTGTGCTTCAGAGTGTAATAAATTAGAAGCAGATAGTAGCGATTATATGCAACCTTTTGTTTTTACTCATGCTTGGCGTGCAGCGGCGGACTCTCGAGGTAAGGATCCTATGCTGCATGTAAAACCCAGCGTAATGAATGGACTTTGGCTTTGTGTTCATTGTCAAGAGTGCGCTGATCGTTGTCCAAAGGGTATAAGTTCAGTAAGTGATATAGCAAATTTAAGAGTGATGGCGATTAAAAAAGGTTTAAATGAAGGCTTAGGGCCTGATCATGCTGAAGCTTTTTATAAAGATTTAGTTGAAGGTTCAGGACGCTTGAATGAAATTTATCTTGCTTTGCGTTCTGAGGGTGTTATAGGTTCTATGGGTAAAACAGATATAGCTTTTAAACTTATGCGTGCAGGAAAAATGAATCCTATGCATGTTTTTGGCGAGGATGAAATAGAAGGGCATAAAGATTTGGTTAAAATGATAAAGGCGGCACAAGAAGCTGCTGTTAAGGAGTAAAATATGCAAAAAGAATACGCTTTTTTTCCAGGTTGTGTTTTATCTCAAGCTGCAAAAGAATCTAAAATTTCACTTGAAGCTATTGCACCTATTTTGGGTTGGAAGTTGAATGAAATTAAGGGGTGGAGTTGTTGTGGGGCTTCTCAAGCACAGTGTGTTGATCCTATTGCGACTTTGGTAGCTAATGCAAGAAATATTGCTTTAGCGGAAGAGATGAAAATGCCAATGCTTGCAACTTGTAGTACTTGTATGCTAACTTTAACTAAAGCAAAAAATACTCTTGATAAGGGTGCAAAAGAACGCATCAATACTTTTTTAGCACAAGGTGGAATGAAATATCAAGGTTCAACGCCTATTACAAGTCTTTTGTGGGAGCTTTATGAGGATTTGGATAATTTAAAAAGCAAGGTGAAAAAGCCGCTTTCAAATTTAAAAGTAGCTTTATTTTATGGTTGCCATAGTTTAAGACCTGAAGATACTTTCGGTAAAAAAGAAAGTTCAACCAATCCAAAAAGTTTTGAAAGTGTAGTAGAAGTTTTAGGGGCTAAAATAGTTCTTTTTGAAAAACGCCTTGATTGTTGTGGTTTTCATGCTTCTTATCCTGCAGAAAAATCTGTGAAAAAAATGTCTAGTCAAATTGTCAATAATGCAAGTGAAAATCAAGCTGATTGTGTTGTAACACCTTGTCCACTTTGTCAAATGCAGCTTGATATCTATCAAGAAAGATTTCAAGATTATACTAATTCTAAAGCAAGATTGCCTATTATTCATTTATCACAATTAGTAGGACTTGCATTAGGACTTTCTAAAGAAATGGTTGGTTTGGATTATAATATTATTGATGCAAGTAAAATTGCATAAAAACATGGGCAAAAAGCCCATGTTTAAAGATTTAATTCCATTCTTAAAGAATGCTCCCAAAAAGTCACTTCTAAGCGTGTTACAGTATGAAAAATTTCGCTGAGTTTTTGGAATTTTTGTGCACTAACACTTGAAGTATAAGAATTAACAAAATCTTCAAATTCTTTAGCTTCATTTTGAAAATTTTCACTTCCATAGGTCAAAATCCATTCCTTGTAAGGATGATCTTTTAAATTTTCATTTTTTAAACGATTTATAATTTCAGCACCTATTTTTGCATAGCCTATAGCGCAAGCACTAAGAGCAACTAACATATCTAAAAAATCTCCATTTTCACCTACGCTTAACATATAACGCGAATAGGCTATATTGACTAAACTTTCATCTTTTGCATCGAGTTCATCTGCATTAATGCCAAGAGATAAAATTGCACGATGAAGCTCCATTTCTCCTTCAACTATATAATTTTGAAATTTCATAGCAAAACGAAGTTCTTTTGCGGTATTTGAGTTAAGTGCTAATCTTGCATAACATTTTGCGTAATTAAGCAAATAAATATAATCTTGCTTGAGATAAAAAAGAAAATTTTCTTGCTTTAGGCTTTTATCTTCCAATTTTTTAACAAAATCATGATGTAGATAAGCATTCCAAATTTTTTGATTTTCTTTGATTAAATTAGAGAAAAGCATCATTTTTCCTTTATGTTTTAATATTTTATTTTCAAGTATAATGAAAAACTATAAATATTTTAAGCTTTTTATAGTAAAATACGCTTTATTTTAATTTTTTGAAGGAGAACAAATGGCAACATTTGATGATGTAAAAGCAGTAGTAGTAGAGCAATTAAGTATTGATGCAGATGCAGTTAAAATGGAATCAAAAATTATTGAAGATTTAGGTGCTGATTCTTTAGATGTTGTAGAGCTTATTATGGCTTTAGAAGAAAAATTTGAAGTAGAAATTCCAGATAGTGATGCTGAAAAATTAATTAAAATTGAAGATGTTGTAAATTATATTGACAATCTAAAAAAATAATTTTTTTCTTGCAAGGAGCTTATTCTTGAAAAGAGTTGTAGTTACAGGTATTGGTATGATCAATGCCCTTGGTTTAGATAAAGAAAGTTCATTTAAAGCAATTTGCAATGGAGAAAGCGGAGTAAATAAAATTACTCTTTTTGATGCCACAGACTTTCCTGTTCAAATTGCAGCTGAAGTTAAAAATTTTGATCCATTAGAGGTTGTTGATGGCAAAGAAGTAAAAAAAATTGACCGTTTCATACAACTTGGAATTAAAGCAGCAAGAGAAGCAATGCAGGATGCTGGATTTAGTGAAGAATTAGACAAAGAAGAATTTGGCATTGTTTCGGCTGCTGGTATCGGAGGTTTGCCTAACATAGAAAAAAATTCCATTATTTGTTCCGAGCGAGGTCCGCGTAAAATTTCCCCTTTTTTCATACCTTCAGCACTTGTAAATATGTTAGGAGGTTTGATTTCTATAGAGCATGGACTTAAAGGGCCAAATATTTCTTGTGTTACAGCTTGTGCAGCAGGAACTCATGCTATAGGAGAAGCTTATAAAAGTATAGCTTTGGGAAATGCTAAAAAGATGTTAGTCATAGGTGCAGAAGCTGCGATTTGTCCTGTGGGTATAGGTGGTTTTGCTTCAATGAAAGCTTTATCAACTAGAAATGAAGATCCACAGCATGCTTCAAGACCATTTGACAAAGAAAGAGATGGTTTTGTCATGGGAGAAGGTGCTGGAGCTTTAGTTTTTGAGGAATATGAAGAGGCTAAAAAACGCGGTGCTACAATTTATGCTGAATTAATTGGATTTGGAGAAAGTGCAGATGCGCATCATATTACTTCACCAACTTTAGATGGGCCTTTAAGAGCTATGAAAAAAGCTTTAAATATGGCAGGGAATCCAAAGGTAGATTATATCAATGCACATGGAACTTCAACCCCTGTAAATGACAAAAATGAAACAGCAGCAATTAAAGAGCTTTTTGGCAATAATATCCCGCTTATAAGTTCCACCAAGGGACAAACAGGCCATTGCTTGGGTGCTGCAGGTGCAATTGAAGCGGTTGTTAGTGTTATGGCTTTAAGAGATGGGGTGGTTCCACCTACAATCAATCAGCTTGTAAAAGATGATGAATGTGATCTTGATTATGTTCCAAATATATCAAGAAAAGTAGATTTAAAAGTGGTGATGAGTAATTCTTTTGGTTTTGGTGGCACAAATGGCTGTGTTGTATTTAAAAAAGTAGATTAATATGGCTTCTTATTTAGATTTTGAAAAAAATATTCAGCAAATTGATGAGGACATTATCAATGCTCAGATTAAAGGAGATACTGAAGCTGTATCGATTTTAAAGAAAAATCTTGAAAAAGAAATTTCTAAAACTTATAAGAATTTAAGCGATTTTCAACGTTTGCAATTAGCGCGTCATCCAGATCGCCCTTATGCTCTTGACTATATTGAACTTATTTTAAATGACGCTCACGAAATACATGGTGATCGTGCCTTTAGAGATGATCCTGCTATTGTTTGTTTTATGGGTTATTTAGGAGAGAAAAAAATAATTGTAATTGGTGAGCAAAAAGGACGTGGAACAAAAGATAAAATCGCTAGAAATTTTGGGATGCCACATCCTGAAGGATATCGTAAAGCCTTAAGAGTAGCAAGACTTGCAGAGAAATTTCAAATTCCTATTTTATTTTTAATAGATACTCCAGGTGCTTATCCTGGAATAGGTGCTGAAGAAAGAGGGCAAAGTGAAGCTATCGCTAGAAATTTATATGAATTAAGTGATTTGAAAATACCGACCATTGCTATAGTTATCGGAGAAGGTGGTAGTGGCGGGGCGTTAGCTATAGGGGTTGCAGATAGACTTGCAATGATGAAAAATTCTGTTTTTTCAGTAATTTCTCCTGAAGGTTGTGCTGCAATACTTTGGAATGATCCTGCAAAAAGTGAAGCTGCAACCAAGGCTATGAAGGTAACCGCTGATGATTTAAAATCTCAAGGTTTAATTGATGATGTTATAGATGAGCCTACAAATGGTGCACATCGTAATAAAGAAGCTGCAGCAGTAGCTATTGCTGATTATGTAAAAAAATCTCTAAATGAACTTGAAAATATTGATGTACGAGAACTTTCTGCAAATCGTATGCAGAAAATTTTAAAGCTTGGAGCCTATCAAGAGGCTTAGGCTTTTACTTCGCTTTTTTAAATAATTTTATTATTTATAATTGTTATCAAAATTAAGTTAATTAAAAGTATTCTTTTTTTATACTTCAAAAATGATTTTAAATATCAAAATAATTATTTTTAAAGGAATTAATTTGACTCAAATTAAAAATATAAAATTTAAAAAAAGTTTACTGTGTTTTTTAATTTTATCTGGAGCTTTGTTAAAAGCAGAAGAAAAATATCAACTTAATGATGTTGTGGTTAGTGCTAGTGGTTTTGAACAAGATTTGGTTGATGCGCCTGCTAGTATTTCTATCATTGCAAAAGAAGAGCTTGAAAAAAAACCAATTAAGGATATAGGGGAAGCTATAGGAGATATTCCAGGTGTAGATGTGACTATGAATAAAACAGGCACTTATGATTTTAGCATACGAGGTTTTGGTAGTTCTTATACTCTAGTTTTAATTGATGGAAAACGTCAAAGTGTTGCAAATGGGTTTTATGATAATGGTTTTAGTGGCAGTGAGTCAGGATATCTACCACCTTTGTCTATGATAGAGCGTATTGAGGTTATACGTGGTCCAGCTTCTACACTTTATGGCAGTGATGCTGTAGGTGGTGTGATAAATATTATCACTAAGAAAAATCCTGATAAGACTGAGGCAAATATAGAATTTAACACTCTTTTACAACAGCACTCTAATCACTATGGCAATGCTGGGGGATTTAATGCTTATGTGGCAACTCCTTTGATTGAAGATACATTATCAATTTCTGCAAGGTTGAAGTATTATGATAAGGCAACTTCTGATTTAAAATGGCCTACACCAGTTTGGAATAGTAGTCAACAAAGACCTGATAATTATCAAATTGCTAGTCATAGTCCAGGTGCTTTTACTAGTTTAGGTTTTGGTTCTAGGCTTAATTGGACAGTAAATGATAAAAATAATATATATTTTGATATAGAACGATATATTAATGAAATTTCAGTGAATTCTACAAGTAGTAGGGCTATTAAAAGTGAAAGACAACTTTTTAAGGATAATATTGTTTTAAATCATGATGGTAACTATGATTTTGGTTCAACTAACTCATATTTACAATATGGTAGCACTAAGGATAAGGAGCTGCATAGCCAAATTTGGGTAGGAGAAGGTAAGGTTGTTTTACCTTGGAATTTAGGTCAGTACGGTAATTTAGTAAATACCTTTGGTGCAAGGATTGATTATGAGATGTTAAAAAATGATCAAGCAAGCGCAGGTAGTCAAATAAGAGGTAAAAATCTTGATCAAACCACGGTTGCGCTTTATGGGGAAAATGAGTATTTTATAACAGATGATTTGATTTTTACTACAGGTTTGCGTTATATTTATAGCGATTTGTTTGATTCTGAATTTACGCCTAGGGTTTATTTGGTTTATCACTTAAATGATAATATAGTCTTTAAAGGAGGTGTTTCAAAAGGCTATAAAACTCCTGCTGCTAAGGAGTTGACAAATGGATATTATAATTATGCCAATGGTAATGCTTATTTTGGAAACCCTGACTTAAAACCAGAAGAAAGTATAAATTATGAATTGGGTGTTGATTTTAGGATATTTGATTTTGCACATTATTCTATCACAGGATTTATTACTGATTTTACAAATCAAATCAGTAGTGAAGATTTAACAGGTATGCAAAATGGTATTAATTGTAGCAATGGCACTGTTTGTACGCGTCCTATTAATCTTGGAAAAACACAGACTAAAGGTATAGAATTTGCATTTAATACCAAAACTTACAATGGCTTTAGCCTAAATTCAAGTTATACTTTTATGGATAATCGCTACAAAGATGGTCAAAAAAATTGGTTTGGTGGTGATAGAATAGAGAATTTACCAAGGCATATAGCAATGTTAAAATTAAACTATGAGCGAGGTAAATTTAGCTCCTATATAAAAACACGAGCAAGACTTGATACTATAGCCAAAGCAAAAGGTGGCGGTAATGGTAGTTTGCCATGGCAAAAATATAAGCCTTTTTATATAGTAGATTTAGGGATAAATTATAAAATCAATAAGCAATCTAGCTTAAGTTTTGTAGTACAAAATCTTTTTGATAAAAATTTCTTTGATCCTCAAGTTACTAAATGGGATGGGGCTAATCCTGCTGGATATGCAAATCGTTATCAAGACTATACAGAAGGAAGGAGTTTTTGGTTGAGTTATAAATATGAATTTTAATTTTTTAAGGCTTTAATCACCTTTATATTTTCAAAAAAGCAAAAATAAAGTACAATGTGAAAAATAAATAAAAGGTTTTATTATGGCATTTAAAAATTTAAAAGAACTTTCTTTTGAAAAATCAAATTATATTAAGCCTAAGAGATTTGCTTATGAAAGTAATGGTAAGTTTTGTACTTGGGATTTTATAGAATCTAAAGATAGTATTTCAGTGCTTTTGTATCATAAAGAATTAGAAAGTTTTATTTTTGTACGCCAATTTCGCATACCACTTTGGTATCATCAAATGCATGATAAAGATTATGTAAAAGATGATAATATGGGCTATACTATAGAGCTTTGTTCAGGACTTGTAGATAAAAAATTATCTTTAGAGGAAATAGCAAAAGAAGAATGTATAGAAGAACTAGGATATGCTCCTAAAAATTTAGAAAAAATAGGAGATTTTTATACAGGGTTTGGTTCAGGTGTAAGCAAGCAAAGTTTTTATTTCGCAGAAGTTGATGAAAAAGATAAAATTTCTTCTGGAGGTGGAGTTGATGATGAAGAGATTGAAGCTGTTTATGTTAAGGTGCAGGATTTTGAAAAAAAATGTAAAAATATGATAAGAACGCCTTTGCTTGATTTTGCTTATATGTGGTTTTTAAAGGAAAAGAGGGGAAAATTAAAGATTATTTAGGTTAAACCTTAAAAAGGTCCAACCTAGGATTTTAATGAACTGACTCATCAAGCATTTCTTTAAATACATTGAAAAGATCAAGCGATGCATTTTCGGCAACTTTACATTTATTAATTATGCTGTGTTGAGTAATATCTTTGCTAATATCTTCTGTATTTGCTATTGTTATGGCATTATTCATATTTTCATGAACTTTTTCATGTGGCTCGTTAATTTTTAAGAAGCTTTTATTTTGCCCAAATCTTTCTTTTCCTGTGCTAGCAAGCCATTTTCCTAAGCGACAAGATGTGTGATCAGCTAATTGCTTTCCTGATTTGGAAAAAATTTCTTTATAACCATTTAATTTAAAAGCTATATGATCTAGTTTTGCTAAAGATACGAAAGCTTCTGAAGCGATACCAACTGCATTTGAATTAGTAGAATGCGCTTCATTTACTAAGTGAGTAAATTTTTCGGAAAAACTCATAATATGAGCATTAGAATCTATGGAAATTTTTTCAACTTGCTCACTTTGAGTATACATTTCATTCGCATTTTGCTTTAGAAGGTTGATATTCATTTCAACTTCTGTGGTTGCTTTTTGTGTTTTTTCAGCTAGTTTTCTTACTTCATCAGCAACAACAGCAAAACCACGTCCATGTTCACCTGCGCGTGCAGCTTCTATAGCAGCGTTAAGAGCTAAAAGATTGGTTTGATCGGAAACATCTTTAATTAGATTGATTACATTAGTAATTTCATCTACACTTCTATGTAAGGTTCCTGCAGCATCTCTTGTTTTATTGGCTGATTCTGTAATATCTCCTAAGGAAGCATTGATAGAATTAGCAATATGGTTAAGTTCATCCATTTCAGCAAGAGAAGTTTTAGAATAGCTAGAGATAACTTCTGCCTTATTTACATTTTCTAGCATATCGCCTTGAACAATAGTAATATTTTTTAAAACTCCGGTTAATAAAACATTTAAAAGATCTGTTTTAAGTTTAGACTCTAAAGCCTCTTGTTCTAATGATGTAATTTTATTTTTTAATTCTAAATTTTCCGATTGAAATTTTTCAATTTTATGTGCAAGATTTTTATTTTCTTCTTCAAGTTTTTGAAGATCAGAATGGTTTATTTTACTTCCAAACATTGTTTTGCCTTATTTTTTATAATTTGCTAGATATTGGCTAAGTTCATCTTTTACATGAAGCTTTTCTTTTTTTAAGGTTGAAATTTCCATGCTGCTAAGAGAAGTTCTACCTTCTTCTGCATCTTTAATCATGTCATCAAGTTCATTATGACGATCAAATAGTTTATCAAAATGAGCATCTTTACCTTTTAGCTCTGACATTAATTCTCTATATTCATGTAGCATAAACTCTCCTTGTATTAGTGAAATTTAAAATTCATTTAACAAGGTATTTTACACTATTAAAAGATATTTTTGGCTTAAAAAATAATAAAATTAATAATAATTTTTAAATGTGTGTTATATAAGTGATTTATTAAAGTTTATTTTTAAATTGGAAATTTTAAAATTGAGGAATAAATCCTCAAAATTATTTAGAATTTTGTTTTTTTAGAGTTCTTAGAGTAGAAGCTGCAATTCTCATTTTTCTCGTGGTGCCATCTTCTAAAGTTACACGAACTGTTCTGAGATTAGGTAAAAAGCGTCTTTTTGTTTTATTGTTAGCATGGCTGACATTATTACCCACCATTGGACCCTTGCCTGTGATTTGACATACTCTTGCCATTTTCTTGTCCTTATGAAAATTTTTAAATGGAGATTTTATCAAAATTAAGCTTAAAATATTCCATAATTTATAGTTTTTTTAATATATAAGTCGATAAAATATTATTTATCACATTTATATATACTTTAAGGTTTTGATCATGTATGTAGCTCCAAGTTTATTGTCTGCAAATTTTTTGAAATTAGAAGAAGAAGTTAAAGCTATTGAAGCTGCAGGTGCAGATCTTTTACATATTGATGTAATGGATGGACACTTTGTTCCAAATTTGACTTTTGGACCTTGCGTGATCGAAAAAATTTCAACTATTAGTAAGTTGCCATTAGATGTGCATTTGATGGTTAAAGATGTAAGTAAATTTATAGATCTTTTTATCCCTTTGAAACCAAAATTCATTTCTTTTCATATGGAAAGCGAAGTTCATCCTATAAGACTTTGTGAATATATAAGAAGTCAAGGAATCCATCCTGCTATTGTTTTAAATCCGCACACTCCTATTGATTCTATTAAACACATGCTAGAATTTGTAGATATGGTACTTTTAATGAGTGTTAATCCTGGATTTGGTGGACAAAAATTTTTACCTTTGGTGCATGAAAAAATCAAAGAATTGCGCCAAATGATTGATAAAAAAAATGCTAAAGTTTTTATAGAGGTTGATGGTGGTGTTAATGGTTTAAATGCTAGCGATTTAGAAGAATCCGGAGCTGATATTTTGGTGGCTGGAAGTTATATTTTTTCTTCTAATGATTATAAAACTGCAATTTCATCTTTAAAGCTTGAATTTTGAGTTTACAGCAAATTGATCAGATTATTTCTATATTAAATAAGCAAAGCAAGCCTTATGATTGGGTGATGCAAGAGTTTGCCAAAGTTGAAGAATTAAAAAATTTTGATTTAGATTTGGAAACTTTTGAGCTTTTGGGTTTGGGTTTAACTTTGAATAAAGATAATATTTTTACCCTTAAAACACGCACAACAAAAATTAAAGATGAAATTTTTTGCATAGTAGATATAGAAAGTACTGGCGGTGTAAGTAAGGGGGAAATTTTAGAAATTGGAGCAGTAAAAATTCAAAATTCTAAAGAAATTGGACGCTTTCAAAGTTTTGTTAAAGTAAAAGAAATTCCAGAAAATATAACCGAACTTACGGGTATTACTTATGAGATGGTGGAAAATGCTCCAAGTTTAGCAAAGGTTTTAAGTGATTTTAGGCTTTTTTTAAAAGACAGTATTTTTGTAGCGCATAATGTGCGTTTTGATTATAGTTTTATTTCTAAGGCTTTAAATGAGTGTGGTTTTGGCATTTTGCTTAATCGTCGTATTTGCACTATAGAATTTGCACAATGTTGTATAGAAAGTCCAAAATATAAACTAGAGGTTTTGAAAGAATTTCTGGGCGTGGAAAATACGCATCATAGGGCCTTAGATGATGCTTTAGCAGCTGCTGAAATTTTTAAATATTGCCTTGGAAAACTTCCTTATCATATAAAAACTACAGAAGAACTTATAAATTTTACAAAGACTGCACGCATAAAGCAAAAATAAATATTTAAAGTGTATAATTAAAACATAAATGACGGGAGCTTGTGTAACAGGCTGAGAGTAAGCTAAAAGCTTAGACCGAACCGGATCTGGATAATGCCAGCGTCGGGAAGATTTATAAATTTCAATACTTTAAAAATTTATACTCACCCTTCATTTATCCAAATTTTTTAAAGGATAAATTTATGAAAACTCAAATGAATTATGCCAAACAAGGTGTTTTTACTAAAGAAATGCAGATTGTTGCACAAAAAGAAAATTTAAGTAAAGATTTTTTGCTTGAAAATATTGCTTGCGGTAAAATTATTATCCCTGCAAATATTAATCATAAAAGTCTTGATCCAAATGGTATAGGTTTTGGACTGCGTACTAAGGTTAATGTAAATTTAGGAGTTTCAAATGATTGCGTTGATTATAGCGAGGAAATGAAAAAAGTAGAGCTCGCTCATAAATTTGACATAGAAGCGATTATGGACTTAAGCAATTATGGCAAAACAAGTCGTTTTAGAGACGAGCTTGTTAATGTTTCAAAAGCTATGATAGGAACAGTTCCTGTATATGATGCGGTAGGATTTTTAGAAAAAGATTTAAAACAAATTGGTGCTAAAGACTTTTTAGATGTTGTATATCATCATGCTAAAAGTGGGGTTGATTTTATGACAATTCATGCAGGTATTAATTCTCGCGCAGCGCATATTTTTAAACAAAGTAAAAGACTTACAAATATAGTTTCAAGAGGAGGCTCTGTGCTTTATGCTTGGATGATGATGAAAGATGCCGAAAATCCTTTTTTTGAGTATTATGATGATTTGCTTGACATTTGTTTAAAATACGATGTAACTTTATCTTTGGGCGATGCTTTGCGTCCTGGCTCTACTCACGATGCAAGTGATGGGGCGCAAATTTCAGAGCTTATAGAATTATCGCTTCTTACCCAAAGGGCTTGGGATGTTGGGGTTCAAGTAATGATAGAAGGTCCAGGGCATATGGCTATTAATGAAATAGAGGCAAATATGCAATTAGAAAAGCGTTTATGCAAAGGAGCGCCTTTTTATGTCTTAGGACCTTTGGTAACAGATATTGGCGCAGGGTATGATCATATTAGTGGTGCTATTGGAGGAGCTGTGGCTGCAGCTAGCGGTGCTGATATGCTGTGCTATGTAACACCTGCTGAACACTTAAGACTTCCAAATTTAGAAGATGTTAGAGAGGGTATAGTTGCGACTAAAATTGCAGCTCATGCAGGAGATATAGCCAAACTTCCAAAAGAAAGAGCAAGGGATGATGAGATGAGTAAGGCTAGACAAGAGATAGATTGGGAGAAAATGTTTAAGCTTGCTATTGATGGAGAAAAGGCTAAAAAAATGTTTAATGAGCGTCGCCCTGATGATTTAAACTCATGTTCCATGTGTGGAAAAATGTGTGCAATGAATACTATGAATCAAATTTTAAAAGGTGAAGATGTGAGTTTAGCTTGAATAAACTTTGAGAGTAAGATCTATAGAGATGCCTTGCTCTCCTGCTTTAAGATTAAGCGGATAATCAAGCTTGATTAAGTTATTATAGTTTTTTAGAGCATCAATAAAATCATAAAGCCTTCTAGGATTGTTCATTGTCGCTTTAATGGCTAAGCGGTTTTTTAGATATTTTTCTTGTTTTTCGGGCTTAGTTTCTTGAATTTTTACATTTTGAAAATATTTTTGTAAAAAAATATCAAAATTTCCTATATTAAAATTTTGCTCAAATTGCTCTAAACTTTTGTTGTTTTCGCTTCTTAGGGTTGATATTTTATCTTCACTAAAGTCAAATTTTGATTTAGCGGCTTTTAAGATGGCAAGTTGTGAGTTTTCTCTAAGATTTGCTTGTTTGTAATTTTTTAATGTCGGCAAAAGTAAAAATAAGATCAAGGCTGTGCAAACGCTTATAAAACTTAACGCGCAAATGATAAGCTTTAATAAATCAATTTCTTCTAGGCTTTTATCTTTCATCTGTAACTCCTGGAATTTGTTTACTAATACTAACAAAACGATACCACCCATTATCTAAGCGATAATAGGTTGTATAGCTTTGATCAAAGATGCTTTTTAAAGGGGTTTCTAAAAGTAGAGTAAACATTTCTCTTGTAGGAGTGACTCCGATAAGTTTTAAGGAATATTCGTCTTGTTCAACACTTTCAAGAGTAATATTATCAGTTTTTACAATAATATCAAATAGATTTCTTAAGCTTTCTTTAACAATTTGATTTTGAGTGTTAAAATTTTTCGCTATTTGGCTTTGATCAAATAAAATTTCATAAAGCATTTCATTTTGCTTAGTTTGATTTTGAAGCACTATAACTTGTTGTTTTTCATCATCGATAGAGCTATTGATTAATGCAATTTTTATTGTATATGTAAAATATACTAGCAAGATAAATAATATACTAAAACCAAAAAGTCCTAGCCAAATTTTATCAAAGAGTGTGAAAATAGGTTTTTTTCTTGGCTGTATGAAGCTATAAGTCATTTAAGCTCCTTTCGCATCAACTCTATCATAAGATCTAAGGTGTTGATTTGTTTCGTTTTTATCTCTAAAAAAGTTTCACTTTCTAAAAAATCAATAGCACTTATGTTAATATCTGATTCGCTATATAATAAAATACCATTGATAAATACCCCAGCATATTTATCATCATTGTAAAATTTTTCAATGCTCGTAATAATATAACGACAAAGTTCCATATCGTTGCTAAATTGATTTAATTCATCAAGATTAAAATTATCATTATTATCCAAAGTTTCAAGATTATTTTCTTGATCAAGTAGGTCAAATTTATTATTTAAGGCTTCATTGAAGTTATCTAAGGTAACTTCAGTATCATCGTTGTTGTTTTCAATTTCTTGATTATCTTCTGATGGAAGTTCAAGCTCTAAACCTAATTCTTGCTCAAATATTTTAAAATCACCGTATAAAATAGTATTGCCTTTAGCAACAATAATTGCCAAAAGATGTCCTTGTTTAAATCCATAAAGTAAAATTTGATCATCAGGCTGTTTTTCTTTTTGTATATTGTAGTAAAGAAGGGCAAAAGGGGAATATAAAAAATCTAAACCTCTATATTCTTCAAAAAGCTCGCTATAATATTCCACATGTTCGGTAGCCGTATAAACAAGGGCATTATTAAACAAAATATGCTGTAAGCTGATTTTTCCTATATTAAAGTGCTCACAATCTTGAATATTTGTACTAGGTATTAATCCTTGTTCTTTGGCATCCAAAAATAAAGTAGTGTGGTAAAATAAGAAATGCTTGCTTAAATTTTTTATGTATTCTAATAAATTTTCGCTTTTATCAAAAGTTTTTTCATTGCTACTGATTAGTTTATTTCCTCTATAAATAGAAGCTTTTACAATATTTTTTTTATCTTCTAAAATAATACTAATAAAAAGTTGTGGAAATATTTTTTTAAGTAAAAATAACATTTCATTCCTTAAATTGATCAGCTAAGCTAATTTTATCAAATTGTTCCATTAGAAATTCTTTAGCTTTTTCTTTATCTAAAGATAAAATATCCAAAGGTTCACTTAGACTATAAGTAATCTTACTAAAAGGTTTTGGCAAGATCATCTTATCCCAACTTTTAAATTCCCAAAAACGATTTGCTTCATAGTTTAAAATTCTTATCTTTAGTTCTTTTTTTTGAGCCAAAATGATAGAACCATCTGAAATACTATGATAAGGCCCTCGTGGACCATCGGGCGTGATAACTATATCGTCATTTTGTTCTAAAACTTTAAATGCAGCTCTAAGTGCACTGCTAGCACCCCTTGAAGTGCTTCCTCTTACAGTATCAAGACCGAAAAGCTTGATGATTTTTGCAATTTGTTCTCCATCTTTATGGTGGGAGATCATGACATAGGCTTTTTTATTTTTTTGTCTATAATGTCTAAACGCAAAAGGCATGAGTGCTAATTTTCCATGCCAAAAAAGTATCACACCAGCTTTACGGTCAACTTTTTCACCTTTATAGTGCTTTTTACAGCTTAAAAAAATAAGCCATTGCAAGATGAAAATTATATATGTTAAGCAATGGATTTTAAACGATTTCCCCATATAAAACCATACGCTTTGCATTAGTTATTTTTACTTCTTTAAATTGCCCTAAAAGTTCTTCGCTACCTTCAACTTGAACTAAAAAATTATTATCTGTTCTTCCAGCAATGCTATTGCCTGCTCTTAATTCTTCAAATAAAACTTTAAAAGTTTTATTTTCTTGTTTTTTTACAATTTCATCTAAAATTTCACTATGACGATTTTGTAAGGTGCTAAGTCTTCTTGAAGCTGTTTCTTCATCGATTTGATTAGGCATGGTTGCAGCTTTTGTTAAAGGGCGTTTGGAGTATTTAAAAGAAAAAATTTGTTCAAAACGCACTTTTTCCAAAACATCCATAGTTTCTTCAAAATCTTTTTCACTTTCCCCTGGAAAAGCTACAATAATGTCTGTAGAAATGCTAACATTTGGACAAAGTTCTCTAAGTTTTAAAGCTCTATTTAAATACCATTCTTTAGTATAGCCACGCTTCATAGCTTTTAAAATTTCACTTGAGCCGCTTTGTAAAGGCATGTGCATGGATTTGCAAACTTTTGGATTATTGGCAAAAACTTCTAAAAATTTATCATCCATATGCAAAGGATGTGGACTTGTAAAGCGAATGCGCTCCAAACCTTCTATAGTGCTAAGTTCTTCTAAAAGATCTGAAAAGTCCATTTTTTTATGTTCGTTTCTAAATCTTTTGCCGTAGTTATTGACATTTTGTCCTAGCAAGAAAATCTCTTTAGCGCCTTTTTCAACGGCTTTTTGAGCTTCTTTGTAGATGATGTTAAAAGGTATGGAAATTTCATCTCCTCTAGTATGTGGCACTATACAATAAGTGCAGTGTTTATCACAACCTATGGAGATATTAATATAGGATTTATAAATACTATTTCGAAAATCTGCAAAAGCAAATTCACTTTCATCATAGTTTATGTCCACGCCCATAAATTTTGGAGTTTTTATAGC
The DNA here is from genome assembly GCF_004378955.1 of Campylobacter sp. US55. Lineage (NCBI taxonomy): Bacteria > Pseudomonadati > Campylobacterota > Epsilonproteobacteria > Campylobacterales > Campylobacteraceae > Campylobacter > Campylobacter sp. US55. Next base: position 32,945 of record NZ_RYYF01000011.1, on the reverse strand, counting down.
TTGAGTGATTTTGGAAATATTTCTTGCCCCTAGAACAAAATCCACATAAGGAGCACGTTTGAAAATTTCATTTCCTAAATGTGATGCAGTGCATCCACAAACTCCTATTTTAGCACCTTCTTTTTTAACTTTTTCAAAGCCACCCACTTCTGAGAAAAGTTTATGCACAGGTTTTTCACGCACTGAACAGGTATTAATAAGAATAAGATCTGCTTCTTTGATATCTTCTGTTAGTGCGTAATTTTCTTTTTGTGCTAATTCTGCGATCATATGCTCAGAATCTCTGACATTCATCGCACAACCTAAAGTTTGGATAAAAAGTTTTTTAGCACTCAAAGAATATGTACCTCATACATAAAATCATTATCATCAAGTCCGTATTTTACGGTTCTATGATAAATGCTTACTCCTTTTTTTTCAAAATGATTTACAAGGGCAATGAGTTGTTTGTGTGTATTATCTTTATCAAAATAAAAAAACTTTTGTCCTTCTTTTTCTATAGCCTCTTCGATTTTTTCTAGGCTAATATTTTTAGGTTTTTCATTAATCAAAGTTCTTGCCAATTTTAATTCCATAGCTAAATCCTTAAGAATTTTCATTTTAATCTATAATTTTAGCAAATTTTACTTTTAATTAAACTTATTAAGGATATAATTTTTATCTACATTTTTAAATTTCCCACAAAAAAGGTTTTATAAAATATGGAAAAGATAGCAGATATTATCGAATCTATTGCTAATGAAAAAAATTTAAACTTAGAGAATGTAAGAGAAAAGGTAGCTACCGCTTTAATCAATACTGCAAAAAGAATTTATGGACAAGAATATGAGTTTTTTGTGGATCCTAAAAATTTAAATCTTTATCAAAAAATCACCATAGTAGCAGATAATGACGAGAGATTGCAAAATAAAAGTGAGAGTTTTATCGCGTTAAGTAAGGCAAAATCAGAAGCTCCAGATGTTGAAATAGGAGATGAATTAACCTATGAATGTTCTTTGGAAAATTTAGGAAGAACTGCGGTAAATACCTTGCACAAAGAACTTGAATATCATATACAAAAATTATTAGAACAAACTATTTTTGAAAAATATAAAAACAAAGTAGGGCAAATGGTTTTTGGTACAGTTGTTAGAGTGGATAATGAAGAAAATACTTTTATTGAAATAGATGAATTAAGAGCTTTTTTACCAAGAAAAAATCGCATTAAAGGGGAAAAGTTTAAAATAGGTGATGTGGTAAAAGCTGTGATACGCCGTGTTTATACAGATAAGGGTATTAAAATCGAGCTTAGTCGTACAAGTCCTAAATTTTTAGAATGTTTACTTGAAGCTGAGGTTCCAGAAATCAAAGATGGTTATGTCAATATTATAGGATGTGCTAGAATTCCAGGTGAAAGAGCAAAAATCATTCTTCAGGCCAATGGAGCAAATATCGATCCTGTAGGCGCTACAGTAGGTGTTAAAGGTGTAAGAATTAATGCAGTAAGCAAAGAGCTTCATAATGAAAATATTGATTGTATAGAATTTACAAATGAGAGTGAAATTTTAATTTCTCGTGCCTTGGCTCCTGCTATTGTAAATTCTGTAAAAATTGAAGATAAAAAAGCTATTGTAAGTTTAAATAGCGAACAAAAAAGTAAAGCTATAGGAAAAAATGGTATTAATATTCGCCTTGCTTCTATGTTAAGTGGTTATGAAATAGAGCTCAATGAATTAAGTTCATCACAGCTAAATAATGCCATCAGCAATGAAGAAGCAATGAAAAATCTTCAGGATTTGTTTAAAATTTAAAATATTTGTGAATTTTCACAAATATTTTTTATAAAACCACCTCCAATAAAATGCCGCAAAGATAAAAATCATACCTAATAAACCTGTAATCAGTTCTAAACTCAAGCCTATTTCAAATAAAAAGCCCATAAGCATTGAAATAATAGCACTAAAACTAAGATAAATCATATCTGTATAAGCGATTACCCTACCATGATATTCTTTGTCAGCATTTTTTTGTATCATGGTGTAAGTATAAGCCCAAAGCGCTGAGGTAAAAAAACCTGCACCAATTAAACCTAAAAAAGAAATATAAAAATTAAATTGAGTTAAAGCCCAAAGTATAATACCAAAACCTTGACCAAGATACATGTAAAATAAATTTTTATCATTAATAAATTTGCTTAAAATCATAGGTCCTATAGCTAAAGAACAAGCACGTACCGCATTTAAAAACCCTATTACTAAAGCAGCGGATAAAACTTCTTTATATTGATGTTGTGCTAAAAGCGTAACCAAGGTTTCATAAGCAGTTAAACCTATAAAAGCATGAAGTAAAATAAGATGAAAAATTATTTTATTATTTAAAACATAGAAAAATCCTTCTTTTATCATGGTAAAAAAGCGACTTTGTGTTTTTTGATGAAAATCAGGAATGCTTAATCTTACTAAAAAAGAAATGCCTATGAGTATAAGTATACAGTCAAATAAAAAAGCGGTTTTAACTCCTAGAAAATAAATAAAAATTCCCGCACTTGCCATACCTGCTGTATAAGAAATCGCCCAAATGACACTGTGCATTTCATTAGCGAGTTTAAGTTCTTGAGGGGTTAAAATTTTGGCCAATAAACTCATTTCAGCTTGAAAATAAATCGAAGCAACACAAAGTCTTATGAAAATTAAAATAAATAAAAGCCAAAGCATGCTAAGACTTGTGACAAAAATAAGACAAAAAATAGAAATTAATTCTATGCTAATCATACTGAGTAAAAGTTTTTTAGGTTTATTTTTCTCTACTATGACGCCATTAATAGGAGCAAGTAAAACTCCAGGTAAAAAAGCAAGCATAGCACTTGTAGCTGTTGCCCAAGTAGGAGCATTAAGCTCAACCAAAAGGGTAAAAACTCCTGTTTGAGAAAACCATGCTCCAAAATATACTATAAACTGAACCGAAGCTAATATTCTGATATTTTTATTATTTTTTAATAGTTCAATGTAATTCATAAGCGAAACTATAGCATAATTTATATTTTAAATGCTATAATTATTTTAATTATGTAAAAAACAAGGAAAAATTTTGAAAAGACTGGATAAAAAAGAAGCTTTAGATTTATTAGATCATGCGAGTTTAACTGAACTTGGAGAAATGGCTTATAAAAGAAAATTAGAACTTCATCCTGAAAAAATTACCACTTTTGTTGTGGATAGAAATATTAATTATACCAATGTTTGTTGTATTGATTGTTCTTTTTGTGCTTTTTATCGCCATCATAAAGAAGATGATGCTTATATTTTAAGTTTTGAAGAGATAGGCAAGAAGATAGAGGAGCTTGAAGCTATTGGGGGTACACAAATTCTTTTTCAAGGCGGGGTGCACCCAAAATTAAAAATAGAATGGTATGAAGAATTAGTTTCTTGGATAAAAGAACATTATCCAAATATCACTGTGCATGGTTTTTCAGCAGTTGAAATCGCTTATATTGCAAAAGCATCTAAAATTTCAATCACTGAAGTGTTAAAAAGATTACAAGCTAAGGGTTTATTTTCTATACCAGGAGCGGGAGCTGAGGTGCTAAGTGATAGGGTGCGTGATATTATCGCACCCAATAAATGCGATACAGCTACTTGGTTAGAAGTACATCGCCAAGCTCATAAAATCGGTATGAAAAGTACAGCTACCATGATGTTTGGAACGGTTGAAAATGATGAAGAAATCATCGATCATTTTGAACATTTAAGAAAATTACAAGATGAAACAGGTGGTTTTAGAGCTTTTATTTTATGGAGCTTTCAAAGTGATAATACTGCTTTAATCCAAAAACATCCAGAGATTATGAAACAAAGTTCTAACAAGTATTTAAGACTTTTAGCTTTAGCAAGACTTTATTTAGATAATTTTAAAAATTTACAAAGTTCTTGGGTGACTCAAGGCTCACTTATAGGCCAGCTTGCTTTAAAATTTGGGGCCAATGATTTAGGCTCAACTATGATGGAAGAAAATGTAGTAAGTGCTGCAGGAGCAAGTTATAGAATGAATCAAGATGAGATGATAAGGCTGATTAGAAGTTTAGGCGAAAATCCAGCTAAACGCAATACCGCTTATGAAATTTTAGAAAGGTTTTAATGCAGTATTTAGAGAGTAGGGGTGTTAAAATCCCTTTTATTTTTGAAAAAAATTCTGATTTTCCCATTGTTGTTTTAAAGCTTGTTTTTAGAAATTGCGCTAGAAGTTATGATGAAATAGCAGGTTTAGCTAAGATGTTTTCACGTATTTTAAATGAAGGCGTGGATGATAAATTTTTTAAGGATTTAGAATTTAGAGCGATAAATTTAGAGGCAAGTAGTGGTTTTGAAAGCTTGGAAATCAATCTTTCTTGCTTGAAAGAAAATTTTGATTTTGCTTTAAAGAGTTTAGAAAAATTGCTTTTAAAACCAAGAATAGAAGAAAAAACTTTGCAAAAATTAAAAATCAATGCCTTAGGTGAGCTCGCGAGTAAAAATAGTGATTTTGATTATTTAGCAAAAAATTTACTCAATACTCAAATTTTTAAATGTAAAGAATTTCAAAGTCCAAATGATGGGGATGAAAAAAGTATAGAAACTTTGTCTTTAAAAGATTTGCAAAATTTTTATAAAAATTTTATCCATCTTAGTGATTTGGTTGTGATTTTAGGAGGAGATTTAGAAGAAAAACAAGCCAAGGAAGATCTTTTAAAACTCTTATCAAAACTTCAAATAGGTAAGAAAAATACTCCAAAAAAATATGAGTTAAGCAAAAACATCAAAGATGAAATTTTGCTACGCCCAGAAAGTGAACAAGCTTATATTTATTTTGCTACACCTTTTTTTGCTGATTTTAAAGATAAGGATTTATATCTTGCAAAAATTGCATTATTTGTTCTAGGGCAAGGAGGATTTGGTTCAAGGATTATGGAAGAAATTCGCGTTAAAAGAGGTCTTGCATACTCAGCTTATGCTATACTTGATATGAATATGTCTTTTTCTAGAGTTTTTGGATATTTACAAACTAAAAATGAAAGCGCTAAAGAAGCTAAAAAAATCGTAAAAGAGCTTTTTGAAGATTTTATAAAAAATGGCATGACTCAAAATGAACTTGATCAAGCTAAAAATTTTCTCATAGGATCAACTCCTTTGCGTTATGAAAGCTTAAGCAAGCGTTTATCTATGACCTTTAATGAATTTTATCAAGGTTTAAAATTAGGATATTATAAAGAAGAGTTAAAACTTATGGAAAAGGTTAAACTTGAAACCATCAATGCTTATATTAAAAAACATCAAGAGCTTTTAAATATAAGTTTTGCAAGCATACAAAATGAAAATTAAAGAAAGTGATTTTGAATTTTTTAAAAAATTAAAAATTAGAAGTGCTATTGATTTAGCCCTTCTTTTACCTAAAAAAATTGAAAATTTAAATCCAAGTAAAAATCCCAAAGAAAATGAAATTTGCACCCAAAAAATCACTATAAAAAGCGTTAGTTCAAGAAAAAATCAACTTTTTGGTTTAGGTTTTTGTGAAGAATGGCAAGAAAATATTTCTTTTGTGTTTTTTCATCCTAGAGCTTGGCATTTTAGGATTTGTAAGGTAGGAAAAGAGCTTATTTTTAATGCCAAGCTCTCGCGTTTTAATCACACTTGGCAATTTAACAATCCTAAAATTTTAACTTCTTTTGAGGGTTTTAGTCCAAAGTATCAAATTTTAGGTTTAAAAGATGCAAAAATTGCTGCTTTTATACATAAATATCTTAATTATGAAAATTTAAAAGAAAGTGGCATAGAGGATAAATATATACATTTTCTTTTAAATTTACATACTTATGATGAAAAAAGTTTTTTTATGTTTGAAAATTTGCAAAATTTTAGCAAAGATTTAAAATATATAGAAATATATAATTTTTTAAAGCGTTTAAAAGCTAAAAAAACGCATTTTAAAGCTCATCAAATCAATGTTTTTAATATAGCTAATTGGCTTAAAGATTTGCCTTTTTCTCTTACTAAAGATCAGCTTAACGCCTTAAAAGATATAGAAAAAGATTTGCATTCAAAAGAAGCCAAAAGGCGTGTGATTATGGGTGATGTGGGGTGTGGTAAAACCTTGGTTTTACTCGGTGCGGCTTTGATGGTTTATCCTAAGCAAGCTATTTTAATGGCACCTACTAGTATTTTAGCGTATCAGCTTTATGAAGAGGCTAAGAAATTTTTACCTGATTTTATGAATATTTTGTTTATTAAAGGGGGTAAAAAAGAAAAAGATTTAGAACAAAATATCCAAAAAGCAAATCTTATCATAGGCACTCACGCTTTAATTCATTTAGAAAGTCATAATGCCGTGCTTGTAATGATAGATGAACAACATCGTTTTGGATCAGCTCAGCGTGAAAAAATTCATTCTTTAAATAAACAAGAATTTGCCCCTCATTTTATACAGTTTTCGGCTACGCCTATTCCAAGAACTTTAAGCATGATACAATCTGAACTTTTAAATTTTAGCTTTATTAAACAAATGCCTTTTAAAAAAGATATTACAACTTATTGCATACAAAATGAAGGTTTTTCTAAGCTTAGCGAGAAGATCAAGGAAGAAATTTCTAAAAATCATCAAATTATCATTATTTATCCCTTAGTGAGTGCTAGTGATAAGATTCCTTATCTTTCTTTAGAGCAGGCCAAAGAATATTGGCAGAGTCATTATGAAAAAGTTTTTGTAACTCATGGAAAAGATAAACAAAAAGATGAAATTTTAGAGCGTTTTAGAGATGAGGGAAATATTTTACTAAGCACTACAGTGGTGGAAGTAGGTATTTCTTTGCCAAGATTGAGTATGATAGTGATTGTGGGGGCGGAACGTTTAGGACTTGCTACCTTACATCAACTTCGTGGCCGTGTAGGCCGTGTAGGGCTTAAAAGTACTTGCTATCTTTATACTAAACTTAAAGAAATTCCGAGTCGTTTAAAAGAATTTGCTAGCACTTTAGATGGGTTTAAAATAGCAGAGCTTGATCTTAAAAATCGTTTGAGTGGAGATTTGCTCGATGGTTTTATGCAACATGGAAATGAGTTTAAATTTTTTGATTTTTCTAAGGATGAGGAGATTTTACAAAAGGTAAAAAAAGATTTGGCAAAAAAATTGCCAAATTAATGTCCACCATACTTATAAAGCATATTTTGAAAATGTGAAGCTATCATTTGTGCACGCTGTAAAATAACTGCTTTCATTTCTTCATTATAAACCATATTTAAACTTTCTTCAAAAAGTCCTAGCCAAACTTCAAAAAATTCTTGAGGAAAAGGAGGTAAATCTAGATGTTTTTTTAAGGGTTGCCCATTATAATCACCTTCGCCTAAAAGCATGCCTGCCCAAAAATTTCCTATTTTTGCTTTATGTTCTTCCCATTCTTCATCGTTTGTTCCAATAGCATTGTTAAAAATAGGCCCTAAATCCTTATCTTTTCTAATTTTTTCATAAAATATTTCCATGAGTTTTGCTATGCTTTCTTGATTAATTGTTTCAAATTTCATATAAGCCTTTCTTAAATGTTAATTTTATGGCGTTAATATAGCAAAAATAAGATAAATTAAATTTAACATAAGTTAAGAATGGAAAATGTATATAATGAAAGACTATTTAGAACTTTTATCTAGTGTAGGAAAATTAAAAAAATTTCAAAAAAATAGTATTTTATTTTATGAAGGCGAAGAGGCTAAAAATTTTTTTATTTTACTCAAGGGAAAAATACGCATTTATAAAAGTACATCAAGTGATAAAGAAATTACTTTGCATTATTTTAATCCTCCAAATTTTATAGCAGAAATGCCTGCTTTTAAAAAATTAAATTATCCTGCTAATGCTGTCTTTGAAGAAGATGGAGAAATTTTGGAAATTGATTTTATTAATTTTCAAAATTTATGCAGTGAAAATAAAGAATTTAATTTTTTACTTATCAGCTCACTTTTTGATAAAATCAAAATTTTAGAAAAGAAATTATCTCAAAATGCATTAGATTTAAGGACGAGATTATTAAAGTATCTTTTGGAAAATGAAAAAAATTTAGATACAATTTCACAAAAACAAATTGCAATTGATTTAAATGTTAGAGCACAATCTTTATCTCGAGTGTTAAAAGAACTTAAAATTTCAGAACTTATTGATACAAAAAAAGGTAGAATTGAAATTTTAAATAAAGATATGATCATGAAAGAACTTTGGTAAAAATTTAAGGTAGAGAATGGATTTTGATTTTATATTAGCTCAAGCTCCTGCTTTTTTAACGGCTGCTTGGCTTACGATAAAACTAAGCTTTTTTGGAATTATTTTTTCTTTGATAATAGGTTTGTTTTGTATTTTAATGAGTTATTTTAAAATAAAAATTTTAGAAAATATTTGCAAGCTTTATATAGAGTTTTCAAGAAATACGCCTTTATTAATTCAACTTTTTTTCTTATATTATGCTTTACCTAAATTTAATATACATTTAGAGCAAATTCCACCGCTTGATTTGATTTGCTTAAGCGTAGAAGAAACTTTAAGGCCTTCTTTTGCTTGTGCTATAGTAGGACTTAGTTTTTTAGGAGGTTCTTATATGGCTGAAAGTTTAAGAGCGGGATTTGAAGCCATAAGAAAACAGCAGTTTGAAGCGGGACTTTCTTTGGGTTTTTCAAAATTTGGAAATTTGCGTTATGTGATTTTGCCGCAAGCTTTGGCTATTTCTATGCCAAGTATTAGTGCTAATATTATATTTTTAATCAAAGAAACTTCAGTTGTTAGCATTATTGCCTTGCCAGATTTGGTGAATTTAATGAAGAGTTTAAATTCCTTAACCTATAAGACAGATGAGCTATTGTTTTTGTTGTTTATGGGATATTTATGCATTATTTTGCCTTTGTCTTTTATTTTGCTAAAGTTTGAAAAAAGGTTGCTTCATGCTTGAATTTTTAAATACTGATACGCTTTTAAGACTCTGGCAAGGGCTTTTTGTCACTCTTGAAATTTCATTTATCAGCATTATTATTACTTCGATAGGTGGGTTGTTTTTGGGAATTTTAATGAGTTTTAAAAATACCTATATCTATGCTTTTTGTCGTTTAGGTTTAGAATTTGTGCGTGTTATGCCACTTTTGGTATGGCTTTTTGTGGTGTATTTTGGTTTTCCTAGATGGTTTGGGTGGGATTTGAGTTCTGTAAGTGCAGCTATTATTGTTTTTAGCATTTGGGGTTGTTTTGAGATGATGGATTTGGTGCGTGTTTCCTTGCAGAGTATTCCAAAACATCAGTATGAAAGTGCATCATCTTTAGGTTTAAATACGGTGCAAAGTTTTGTTTATATTATTATTCCACAAGCTATGCGTCGTTTAACTCCTATGAGCATGAATTTACTTACTCGCATGATTAAAAGTACAACCTTTGCTTATTTAATCGGTGCGGTAGAGCTTGTAAAAGTAGGGCAACAAATTATAGAATTTCATAATAGAAATGATTTTGCACCTTTTGTTATTTATGGTTTGATTTTTTTTATCTTTTTTATACTTTGTTATCCCATCACTTTATATTCAAGAAAATTAGAGAAAAAATGGAGCTAAAATGAGCATACTAAAAATAGAAAATTTACAAAAGTATTATGGTTCGCATCACGCCTTAAAAGATATTAATTTAGAAGTTAAGGCTAAAGAAGTTGTGGTGATTTTAGGTCCTAGCGGATGTGGAAAATCTACGCTTTTGCGTTGTATTAATGGGCTTGAAGAGATTGCAAGTGGTAATATTTATATTGATAATGAGAAAATAGATAAAGATTTTAAAGAATGGCCAAGAATGCGTCAAAAAGTTGGTATGGTTTTTCAATCTTATGAGCTTTTTGAGCATTTAAGTGTTGAAGAAAATATACTTTTAGGGCCTATGAAAGTGCAAAAAAGAAAGAAAGATGAGGTTTTAAAAGAGGCTAAAATTTGGCTTGAAAAGGTGGGGCTTTTGCATAAAATTCATGCTTATCCAAGAGAGCTTAGCGGAGGACAAAAGCAAAGAATTGCCATAGTAAGAAGTTTATGTATGAATCCTGAGTTAATGCTTTTTGATGAGGTTACAGCAGCACTGGATCCTGAGATTGTTAGAGAAGTTTTAGAAGTGATGTTAAATCTTGCAAAAGAGGGTATGACTATGCTTATTGTTACCCATGAAATGGGTTTTGCTAAAGCTGTAGCAGATAAAATCATTTTTATGAATGAAGGAAAAATCATCGAAGAAAATGATCCTAAAAGTTTTTTTGAAAATCCAAAAAGCGAAAGAGCAAAGAAATTTTTAAATTTGTTTGATTATCATAAATAGATAAAAATAATATTGGTTTATGATAATAAACTTTACAAGACTAAAATTTTATAGAAAAACTAAAAAAGTCTTGACAAAAATTTTTTTTTGAGTTATAATCTCACTTTTATTTTTGCTGGTTTAGCTCAGTTGGTAGAGCAGCTGCCTTGTAAGCAGCAGGTCGGGGGTTCAAGTCCCTTAACCAGCTCCATTTATTTTAGCAGTGTTTGACCAGAATATTGAAAAAGCAATATTTTTATGGTGAGTTACTCAAGTGGCCAACGAGGGCAGACTGTAAATCTGCTGGCTTTCGCCTTCCGTGGTTCGAATCCACGACTCACCACCATGCTTTGCGGGAGTAGCTCAGTTGGCTAGAGCATCAGCCTTCCAAGCTGAGGGTCGCGGGTTCGAGTCCCGTTTCCCGCTCCAATAATTTAAAAGAACTGGGAGCTGTATTTTAAAACCTTTAACTTACAGTATATATCCCATTTAAGAGTTTTTGTTGTCTGTTATTGTGTATAATTTTTCTGAGCGCTCGTATGGCTCAGAGGTAGAGCACTCCCTTGGTAAGGGAGAGGTCGCGGGTTCAATTCCCGCTATGAGCTCCATGAATTGAAAAAATTATATAGATATAAGACTTGCTTTGCTCAATTTATTTTTTATACGGAGGAAAAAAATGGCTAAAGAAAAATTTTCACGTAATAAGCCACACGTAAATATTGGTACTATTGGTCACGTTGACCATGGTAAAACTACTTTAACAGCTGCTATTTCTGCTGTTCTTTCTAGAAGAGGTTTAGCAGAGCTTAAAGATTATGATAATATCGATAATGCTCCAGAAGAAAAAGAGCGTGGTATTACTATTGCTACTTCTCATATTGAATATGAAACAGACAATCGTCACTATGCACACGTTGACTGCCCAGGTCACGCAGATTATGTTAAAAACATGATTACAGGTGCTGCACAAATGGATGGAGCGATCTTGGTTGTTTCTGCTGCAGATGGTCCTATGCCACAAACTAGAGAACATATTCTTCTTTCTCGTCAAGTAGGCGTTCCATATATTGTTGTTTTTATGAATAAAGCAGATATGGTTGATGATGCTGAACTTTTAGAGTTAGTTGAAATGGAAATTAGAGAATTATTAAGCTCTTATGATTTCCCAGGCGATGATACACCTATTATTTCTGGTTCTGCTTTAAAAGCTCTTGAAGAAGCTAAAGCTGGACAAGATGGTGAATGGTCAGCAAAAATTATGGATCTTATGGCTGCAGTTGATAGCTATATTCCAACTCCAACTCGTGATACTGAAAAAGACTTCTTGATGCCAATTGAAGATGTTTTCTCAATTTCAGGTCGTGGTACTGTTGTTACAGGTAGAATTGAAAAAGGTGTTGTAAAAGTAGGTGATACTATCGAAATCGTTGGTATTAAAGATACTCAAACAACAACTGTAACAGGTGTTGAAATGTTCAGAAAAGAAATGGATCAAGGCGAAGCAGGAGATAACGTAGGTGTTCTTCTTCGTGGTACTAAAAAAGAAGAAGTTATCCGTGGTATGGTTCTTGCTAAACCAAAATCAATTACTCCACACACTGACTTTGAAGCTGAAGTTTATATCTTGAATAAAGATGAAGGTGGTAGACATACTCCATTCTTTAACAACTATAGACCACAGTTTTATGTAAGAACAACTGATGTTACAGGTTCGATTAAATTAGCTGATGGTGTTGAAATGGTTATGCCAGGTGAAAATGTGAGAATTACTGTAAGCTTGATCGCTCCAGTAGCACTTGAAGAAGGAACTCGTTTTGCTATTCGTGAAGGTGGTAAAACTGTTGGTTCAGGTGTTGTTTCTAAAATTATTAAATAATTTAATAAAGCCAAGTTAAAAGCTTGGCTTTAATTTTTTAAGGAAAATTAAAATGAGAATTAAAGTTGGTTTAAAGTGTGAAGAATGTGGTGATATTAATTATAGCACCTATAAAAATAGTAAAAATACTACTGAAAAATTAGAATTAAAAAAATATTGCCCAAGATTAAAAAAACATACACTTCACAAAGAAGTTAAGCTAAAAAGTTAAGCTTGTGCCCTTAGGGCAATAGCTCCAACGGTAGAGCGCCGGATTCCAAATCCGATGGTTGGGGGTTCGAATCCCTCTTGCCCTGCCATAATTAAGGTTTAAATAAATGGAAAAATTAATAACTTATTTTAAATTATCAAAAGCCGAATTAAGGAAAGTAATTTTTCCTTTAAAAGAACAGGTAAGAAATGCCTATATTACAGTTTTTGTGGTTGTTGCGGTGATTTCTTTGTTTTTGGCGTTAGTGGATTGGCTTATGTCCTCTATTGTTTCTGCGATCGTATAAGGAGAGTAAATGAGTACTCATAAATGGTATGCAATTCAAACTTATGCTGGCAGTGAAATGGCAGTTAAAAGAGCCATTGAAAATTTAGTAAAAGATAACGGAATTGAAGAACAACTTAAAGAAATTGTTGTTCCAACTGAAGATGTTATTGAATTTAAGAATGGAAAGGAGAAGATTAGCGAAAGAAGTTTGTATTCAGGATACGTTTTTGCACTTCTTGATTTAAATACAGAGCTTTGGCATCGCATTCAATCTCTTCCAAAGGTTGGTCGTTTTATTGGAGAATCCAAAAAGCCAACCCCTTTAACAGAAAAAGATATTAATTTGATTTTGGAAAAAGTTCACAATCGTGCAGCGCCTAAACCAAAAATTTCTTTTGAAGAAGGGGAAAATGTGAGAATCACAGAAGGGCCATTTGCAAACTTTACTGCAATTGTAGAAGAGTATGATATGGTTCGTGGTTTATTAAAATTAAATGTTTCTATTTTTGGACGCTCAACTCCAGTGGAGATCTTATATTCTCAAGTTGAGAAAATAATTTAATTTATATCAAGTAAGGAGATTTGTTATGGCTAAAAAAGTCGTAGGCGAAATTAAATTGCAAATTGCTGCCACAAAAGCAAACCCATCACCACCTGTTGGCCCTGCTTTGGGTCAGCAAGGTGTTAATATTATGGAGTTTTGTAAGGCTTTTAATGAAAGAACAAAAGATATGGCAGGTTTTAATATCCCTGTTGTTATCACTGTTTATGCAGATAAAAGTTTTACTTTTATTACAAAACAACCGCCAGCTACGGATTTGATCAAAAAAGCAGCTGGAATTTCTAAAGGTACGGATAATCCACTTAAAAATAAGGTTGGCAAATTAACTCGTGCTCAAGTTTTAGAAATAGTAGATAAGAAAATTGCAGATTTAAATACTAAAGATAGAGATCAAGCTGCTAAAATTATTGCAGGTTCAGCTCGTTCTATGGGTGTTGAAATCGTAGATTAATCCTTTCACCGCCAAGGTAAAAGGCGGTAGCACTTTAAAATGCGGAGAAAATAAATGGCTAAGATAGCAAAAAGATTAAAAGAATTATCACAAAAAATTGATTCAAATAAAGAGTATGCTTTAAGCGATGCAATTGATACAATAAAGACTTTAAAGTCTGCTAAATTTGATGAGACTGTAGAAATTGCTTTAAAACTCAATGTTGATCCAAGACATGCAGATCAAATGGTAAGAGGATCTGTTGTTTTACCTGCTGGAACGGGTAAAAAAGTTCGTGTTGCTGTAATTGCAAAAGACGCAAAAGCTGATGAAGCGAAAAATGCTGGTGCAGATATTGTGGGTAGCGATGATTTAGTAGAAGAAATTCAAAAAGGTAATATGAATTTTGATGTTTTGATTGCTACTCCAAATTTAATGGGACTTGTTGGTAAAGTTGGTAGAATTTTAGGCCCAAAAGGTTTAATGCCAAATCCTAAAACCGGAACAGTGACTATGGATGTTGCTCAAGCAGTTAATAATGCAAAAAGTGGTCAGGTAAATTTCCGTGTTGATAAGCAAGGAAATATCCATGCAGGTCTTGGTAAAGTAAGTTTTTCCAAAGAACAATTATGGGACAATGTTAGCACTTTTGTAAAGGCAATCAACAAACATAAACCTGCCGCAGCTAAAGGTAGATATATTAAAAATGCGGCTTTATCTTTGACAATGAGCCCTTCTGTAAAGCTTGAAACACAAGAATTGCTTGATATGAAATAAGAGTTGCTTTTTTGCAACTCTTTTGTTTTAAAATAAACATTTGAAAAAATTTTTGATTTTTTGAGATGTTTATTTTAGATTGAAGATAGTCGAGGCGTAAGCTTAATTGGATTTCCACTCTACTTGAAATCTCAATCGGAAAGGAGAAAATGTGACTAGAAGCGAAAAAGTTGAGATTATTGCTAAACTTGAAGAAGGTTTTAAAGCTAGTGAAGCTATTGTAGTTTGTAATTACAGAGGTCTTAGCACAAAAAAACTAGAAGAGCTTAGAAATAATGCAAGAGAAAACAATGTAAAAGTTCAAATTGTTAAAAATACTTTGGCTAACATTGCTCTTAACAATTCCGGTAAAACAGGTCTAGTTCTTAAAGATACAAATATTTATCTTTGGGGCGAAGATCAGCTAAGTGTTTCAAAAGTAGCTGCTAAATTTGAAGAAAATAACGATAAATTTGAAATCAAAACAGCTCATATTGAAGGCGAAGTTGCAGATGTTGCTAAGGTTAAAGCTCTTGCTAAAATGCCTTCACGCAATGAGTTGCTTGCTATGCTTTTGCAAGTTTGGAATGCGCCAATTACCAATTTCACAATAGGTTTAAATGCGCTTAAAAATAAAAAAGAATCTAAATAAATTAAATAAAAGGATAAAAAATGGCAATTTCTAAAGAAGATGTATTAGAATATATTTCAAATTTAAGTGTTCTTGAGTTATCAGAACTTGTAAAAGAATTTGAAGAAAAATTTGGTGTGTCTGCTGCTCCTGTAATGGTGACTGGTGGTGCTGCAGCTGGTGGTGCTGCAGCTGCTGCTGAAGAAAAAACTGAATTTGATATCGTTTTAACTGATGGCGGTGCTAAAAAGATTGAAGTTATTAAAATCGTTCGTGCTCTTACAGGCCTTGGTCTTAAAGAAGCAAAAGATGCAGTTGAGCAAACTCCTTCAACTCTAAAAGAAGGTGTGGCTAAAGCTGAAGCTGAGGAAGCTAAAAAACAACTTGAAGAAGCTGGTGCTAAAGTAGAACTTAAGTAATTTTAAGCTTTAAAGTTAGAAGAAGATTTGCCAAGGCAAGTCTTCTTTTTTTATTTTTACCTAATTTTTAGGTCTTCTTTTTTAAATTTACAAAATTTACCATGAGGTATGTGCGATATGTTAGATAATAAATTAGGAAATCGTTTAAGAGTAGACTTCTCAAACATTTCAAAACAAATAGAAATCCCAAATCTTCTACAATTACAAAAAAAGAGTTTTGATTATTTTTTAAATCTTGATAATGGTGAAAGTGGTATAGAAAAAGTTTTTAAATCAATTTTTCCTATTCATGATCCGCAAAATAGATTGAGTCTTGAATATGTTAGTAGTGAAATAGGCAAGCCAAAATATACCATTCGCGAATGCATGGAAAGAGGTTTGACTTATTCTGTAAATTTAAAAATGAAAATCCGTCTTACTCTGCATGAAAAAGATGAAAAAACAGGGGAAAAAGTTGGAGTAAAAGATATTAAAGAACAAGAAATTTATATCCGCGAAATTCCTTTAATGACAGATCGTGTATCTTTTATCATTAATGGGGTTGAGAGGGTGGTTGTAAATCAATTACATAGAAGCCCTGGTGTTATTTTTAAAGAAGAAGAAAGTTCAACGGTTGCAAATAAGCTTGTTTATACAGCACAAATTATTCCTGATCGTGGTTCGTGGCTTTATTTTGAATACGATGCCAAAGATGTTCTGTATGTAAGAATCAATAAGCGTAGAAAAGTTCCTGTAACTATGCTTTTTAGAGCTTTAGGGTATAAAAAACAAGATATTATTAAGTTGTTTTATCCTATTCAGACTATACATGTGAAAAAAGATAAATTTTTAACAGAATTTAATCCAAATGATTTTATGGATAGAATAGAATATGATATTAAAGATGAAAAAGGAAAAATCGTTCATCAAGCTGGAAAAAGACTTACAAAGAAAAAAGCAGAACAGCTTATTAAAGACGGTTTAAAATGGATAGAATATCCTGTAGAAATTTTACTTAATCGTTATTTAGCAAATCCTATTATTGATAAAGAAAGTGGAGAGGTTTTATTTGATTCTTTAACTTTGTTAGATGAGAGTAAGCTTGCTAAGATTAAAGAGCAAAAAAGTTTTGATATAGCAAATGACTTGGCTAATGGCGTTGATGCAGCGATTATTAACTCCTTTGCTCAAGATGGAGAAACTCTAAAACTTCTTAAACAAAGTGAAAATATCGATGATGAAAATGATTTAGCTGCGATTAGAATTTACAAAGTTATGCGCCCAGGTGAACCTGTGGTAAAAGATGCAGCGAAGGCTTTTGTAAATGATTTATTCTTCAATCCTGAAAGATACGATCTTACCAAGGTAGGTCGTATGAAAATGAACCATAAGTTAGGTCTTGAAGTGCCTGAGTATGTTACTGTTTTGACTAATGAAGATATTATTAAAACTGCAAAATATTTAATTAAAGTAAAAAATGGTAAAGGACATATTGATGATAGAGATCATTTGGGAAATCGTCGTATCCGTTCTATAGGTGAACTTTTAGCCAATGAGCTTCATTTAGGTCTTGCAAAAATGCAAAAGGCGATCAGAGATAAATTTACTTCTTTAAATGCGGATCTTGATAAAGTAATGCCTTATGATTTAATCAATCCTAAAATGATTACTACAACTATCATTGAATTTTTTACAGGAGGTCAGCTTTCGCAATTTATGGATCAAACCAACCCTTTAAGTGAGGTTACTCATAAGCGTCGTTTGTCAGCGCTTGGTGAAGGTGGGCTTGTAAAAGAAAGAGCAGGTTTTGAAGTGCGTGATGTTCACGCGACACATTATGGTAGAATTTGTCCAGTTGAAACACCTGAAGGTCAAAATATTGGTTTGATTAACACTCTTTCTACTTATGCAAAAGTAAATGAACTTGGCTTTGTTGAAGCGCCATATAGAAAAGTTGTAAATGGTAAAGTGACTAATGAAGTTGTTTATCTTACAGCAACACAAGAAGAAGGCTTATTTATCGCACCAGCTTCAACTAAGGTTGATGCTAAAGGCAATATAGTAGAAGAATTTGTTGAGGCTAGACAAGATGGTGAAACTATACTTGCAAGACGCGAAGAAGTGCAATTAATCGATCTTTGCTCAGGTATGGTTGTTGGGGTTGCGGCTTCTTTGATTCCGTTTTTAGAGCACGATGATGCAAACAGGGCACTAATGGGTTCAAACATGCAACGTCAAGCTGTGCCACTTCTTACTGCTTCAGCTCCGATAGTAGGAACAGGTATGGAACAAATTATTGCGCGTGATGCTTGGGAAGCTGTTAAAGCAAAGCGTGGCGGTGTGGTTGAGAAAGTGGATAATAAAAGTATTTTCATTTTAGGTGAAGATGATAAAGGTCCATTTATTGACCATTATACTATGGAGAAAAATTTAAGAACCAATCAAAATACAAATTATATTCAACATCCTATTGTTAAAAAAGGTGATATAGTAAAAGCAGGACAAATTATCGCAGATGGTCCTTCTATGGATCAAGGCGAACTTGCTATAGGTAAAAATGCTTTAATCGCTTTTATGCCTTGGAATGGTTATAACTATGAGGATGCTATAGTTGTAAGTGAGAGAATTATTCGTGAAGATACCTTTACAAGCGTGCACATTTATGAAAAAGAAATTGAAGCAAGAGAACTAAAAGACGGTATAGAAGAAATTACCAAAGATATTCCAAATGTAAAAGAAGAAGATGTTGCGCATCTTGATGAGAGCGGTATTGCAAAAATTGGTACCCATATCAAACCAGGTATGATTTTGGTGGGCAAGGTTTCTCCAAAAGGTGAGGTTAAACCAACTCCTGAAGAAAGACTTTTAAGAGCGATTTTTGGAGAAAAAGCAGGACATGTTGTGAATAAATCCCTTTATGCAACCGCTTCTTTAGAGGGTGTTGTTGTGGATGTTAAAATTTTCACTAAAAAAGGCTATGAAAAAGATGATCGTGCAATAAAATCTTATGATAAGGAAAAAATGGCTTTAGAAAAAGAACATCATGATAGACTTTTGATGATGGATAGAGAAGAAATGCTTCGTGTTTGCGCTCTTCTTTCGAAAGCCCCTTTAAATAGCGATCAAAAAATTGGAGATAAAAATTATAAAAAAGGACAAACCGCAGATATTAGCGAACTTGAAAAAATCAATCGTTTTACTTTAACAACTTTGATTAAAGCTTATTCTAAAGAGATTCAAAAAGAATACGATGATTTAAAAAATCATTTCCAAAATGAGAAGAAAAAATTAAAAGCAGAACACGATGAAAAGCTTGAAATTTTAGAAAAAGATGATATTTTACCAAGTGGGGTAATTAAGCTTGTTAAAGTTTATATTGCTACAAAGAGAAAGCTTAAAGTCGGTGATAAAATGGCAGGGCGCCATGGAAACAAAGGTATAGTCTCAACCATAGTTCCTGAAGTGGATATGCCTTATTTACCAAATGGTAAAAGTGTGGATATTGCACTTAATCCACTTGGCGTTCCAAGTCGTATGAATATAGGCCAAATTTTAGAAAGCCATTTGGGTTTAATTGGACTTAGACTTGGGGATCAAATTCAAGAAATTTTTGACAGAAAGCAAAAAGATTTTCTTAAAGAATTAAGAGCAAAAATGCTTGAAATTTGTTCTATTCCAAGACTTGCAAGCGAAAAAGAATTTATTAAAAGCTTAAGCGATGAAGAGCTTTTAAACTATGCTAGAGACTGGAGTAAAGGAGTTAAATTTGCTACTCCTGTTTTTGAAGGTGTAAATATAGAAGAATTTAGCAAGCTTTTTGAAATGGCCAAGATAGATATGGACGGCAAAACAGAACTTTATGATGGACGTACGGGTGAGAAAATCGCAGAGCGTGTTCATGTGGGATGTATGTATATGCTAAAACTCCACCACTTAGTTGATGAGAAAGTTCACGCAAGAAGTACAGGACCTTACAGCTTAGTTACCCAACAACCTGTGGGTGGTAAAGCACTCTTTGGGGGACAAAGATTTGGGGAGATGGAAGTTTGGGCACTTGAAGCTTATGGAGCAGCTCATACTTTAAGAGAAATGTTAACTATCAAATCAGACGATGTAGAAGGTAGATTTAGTGCTTATAAAGCATTGACAAAAGGTGAAAATGTTCCAGCAACAGGAATTCCTGAAACATTTTTTGTATTAACCAATGAGCTTAAATCTCTTGCTCTAGATGTTGAGATTTTTGATAAGGATGAAGATAATGAGTAAATTTAAAGTAATAGAAATCAAAGAAGATGCAAGACCTAGGGATTTTGAAGCGTTTCAACTAAGACTTGCAAGTCCTGAAAAAATCAAATCATGGTCTTATGGAGAAGTAAAAAAACCAGAAACTATCAATTATAGAACCTTAAAGCCTGAAAGAGATGGGCTTTTTTGCGCAAAGATTTTTGGACCTATAAGAGATTATGAATGTCTTTGTGGTAAGTATAAAAAAATGCGTTTTAAAGGCGTTAAGTGCGAAAAATGTGGTGTTGAAGTAGCAAATTCAAAAGTGCGTCGTTCTAGAATGGGACATATCGAGCTTGTAACTCCTGTGGCTCATATTTGGTATGTTAATTCTCTTCCAAGTCGTATAGGAACGCTTTTGGGTGTTAAGATGAAAGATCTTGAGCGTGTGCTTTATTATGAAGCTTATATCGTTGAAAACCCAGGCGATGCTTTCTATGATAATGAAAGCACCAAAAAAGTAGAATATTGTGATGTTTTAAACGAAGAGCAATATCAAAATTTAATGCAACGCTATGAAAATAGTGGCTTTAAAGCAAGAATGGGTGGAGAAGTTGTTCGTGATTTACTTGCAAATTTAGATCTTGTAGCACTTTTAAATCAGCTTAAAGAAGAAATGGCGGCTACAAATTCAGAGGCTAAGAAAAAAACTATCATTAAACGCTTAAAAGTTGTAGAAAATTTCTTAAATTCAAATTTAAATGCCAATACCGATAGCGATGAAGCCGTACCAAATCGTCCTGAATGGATGATGATTACAAATCTTCCAGTTTTACCGCCAGATTTGCGTCCTTTAGTGGCTTTAGATGGTGGGAAATTTGCAGTTTCTGATGTGAATGACTTATATCGTCGCGTTATCAATAGAAATACACGTCTTAAAAAACTTATAGAACTTGATGCACCGGAAATCATTATAAGAAATGAAAAAAGAATGCTTCAAGAGGCTGTTGATGCACTTTTTGACAACGGTCGTCGTGCTAATGCTGTAAAGGGAGCAAATAAACGCCCATTGAAATCTTTAAGTGAAATTATTAAAGGTAAACAAGGACGTTTCAGACAAAACTTATTAGGTAAGAGGGTGGATTTCTCAGGTCGTAGTGTTATTGTTGTGGGTCCAAAACTTAGAATGGATCAATGTGGTTTACCTAAAAAAATGGCTTTAGAGCTCTTTAAGCCACATCTTTTAGCTAAGCTTGAAGAAAAAGGTTATGCAACCACAGTAAAACAAGCTAAAAAAATGATAGAAAACAAAACCAATGAAGTTTGGGAATGTTTAGAAGAGGTAGTAAAAGGGCATCCTGTTATGCTAAACCGTGCGCCTACTTTACATAAACTTTCTATTCAAGCTTTTCATCCTGTTTTAGTGGAAGGTAAGGCTATACAACTTCATCCTTTAGTTTGTGCAGCATTTAACGCAGACTTTGATGGGGATCAAATGGCGGTGCATGTGCCACTTTCTCAAGAGGCTATTGCAGAATGTAAAGTGCTCATGCTTTCATCAATGAATATTCTTTTGCCAGCAAGTGGTAAGTCTGTAACCGTTCCATCGCAAGATATGGTTTTAGGAATTTATTATCTTTCATTGGAAAAAGCCGGTGCTAAAGGTTCGCATAAAATTTGCACAGGCATTGATGAAGTGATGATGGCACTTGAAAGCAAGTGTTTGGATATTCATGCGAGTATACAAACTATGGTAGATGGTAGAAAGATTACCACTACAGCAGGAAGATTGATTATTAAATCCATTTTACCTCATTTTGTGCCTGAAAATAGCTGGAATAAAGTTTTAAAGAAAAAAGACATTGCCGCGCTTGTGGATTATGTT
The DNA here is from genome assembly GCF_004378955.1 of Campylobacter sp. US55. Taxonomy (NCBI): domain Bacteria; kingdom Pseudomonadati; phylum Campylobacterota; class Epsilonproteobacteria; order Campylobacterales; family Campylobacteraceae; genus Campylobacter; species Campylobacter sp. US55. The sequence goes on along the minus strand of NZ_RYYF01000011.1, from coordinate 11,403 downwards.
TATAAACAAGGTGGTTTAGAGATTACAGCAAGTTTCTTGGATAGACTTAAAAATTTAGGTTTTGAGTATGCAACTAAAGCAGGTATTTCAATTTCGATTGCAGATATTATTGTTCCTAATGACAAGCAAAAAGCTATCGATGAAGCAAAAAAACAAGTAAGAGAAATTCAAAATTCTTATAATCTTGGTTTGATTACTTCAGGGGAAAGATACAATAAAATCATTGATATTTGGAAAAGTACAAACAATGTCCTTTCAAAAGAGATGATGAAGCTTGTAGAAAAAGATAAAGAAGGCTTTAACTCTATTTATATGATGGCAGATTCTGGTGCTAGGGGTAGTGCGGCTCAAATTTCTCAGCTTGCTGCAATGAGAGGACTTATGACTAAACCTGATGGTTCTATTATCGAAACTCCTATTATTTCGAATTTCCGTGAAGGGCTAAATGTTCTTGAATACTTTATTTCAACTCACGGTGCTAGAAAAGGTCTTGCAGATACCGCTCTTAAAACAGCAAATGCGGGTTATTTGACAAGAAAACTTATCGATGTTGCACAAAATGTAAAAATTACCATTGAAGATTGTGGAACGCATGAGGGTGTTGAAATCAATGAAATTACCGCAGATAGCTCTATTATAGAAACTTTAGAAGAAAGAATTTTAGGCAGGGTTTTAGCTGAAGATGTGATCGATCCTATTACAAATTCTGTGCTTTTTGCAGAAGGTACTTTAATGGATGAGGAAAAAGCAAAAATTCTTGGAGAAAGCGGTATAAAAAGTGTCAATATCCGCACTCCTATTACCTGCAAAGCTAAAAAAGGAATTTGTGCAAAATGTTATGGTATCAATCTTGGTGAAGGTAAATTGGTAAAACCAGGCGAAGCGGTAGGAATTATTTCCGCTCAATCTATCGGTGAACCAGGAACGCAGCTAACTCTAAGAACTTTCCACAGCGGGGGAACTGCAAGTACGGATTTACAAGATAGACAAGTAAGCGCACAAAAAGAAGGTTTTATAAGATTTTATAATCTTAAAACTTATAAAAACAAAGAAGGTAAAAATATCGTAGCAAATCGTAGAAATGCGGCGATTTTACTTGTGGAGCCAAAAATCAAAACTCCATTTAAAGGTGTGATTAATATAGAAAATATTCATGAAGATGTGATTGTTTCTATTAAAGATAAAAAACAAGAAGTAAAATACATACTAAGAAAATACGATCTTGCTAAACCAAATGAATTAGCAGGTGTAAGTGGCAGTATAGATGGAAAACTTTATTTGCCATATCAAAGCGGTATGCAAGTAGAAGAAAATGAAAGTATCGTAGAAGTGATTAAAGAGGGTTGGAATGTGCCAAATCGTATTCCTTTTGCGAGTGAAATTTTAGTAGAAGATGGTGAGCCTGTAGTGCAAAATATCAAAGCAGGCGAAAAAGGAACGCTTAAATTTTATATCCTTAAAGGCGATGGTTTAGATAGAGTAAAAAATGTTAAAAAAGGCGATATTGTTAAAGAAAAAGGATTCTTTGTAGTGATTGCTGATGAAAATGATAGAGAAGCAAAAAGACACTATATACCAAGAGAATCTAAGATAGAATTTAACGATAGTGAAAAAATCGATGATGCAAATACTATCATTGCAAGTGCTCCTAAAAAAGAAAGAAAAGTGATTGCAGAATGGGATGCTTATAATAATACTATCATTGCAGAAATTGATGGTGTTGTAAGCTTTGAGGATATTGAAGCAGGTTATAGTGCTGATGAGCAAATTGATGAAGCTACAGGTAAGCGTTCTTTAGTGATTAATGAATATTTACCAAGCGGAGTTAGACCGACTTTGGTAATTGCAGGAAAAGGTGATAAGGCTGTGCGTTATCAGCTTGAACCAAAAACCGTTATTTTTGTTCATGATGGTGATAAAATCGCTCAAGCAGATATTTTAGCAAAAACTCCAAAAGCAGCAGCTAAATCAAAAGATATTACAGGAGGTCTTCCAAGAGTTTCTGAACTTTTTGAAGCAAGAAAACCAAAAAATGCGGCTGTGATTGCAGAAATTGATGGTGTTGTTCGTTTTGATAAACCTTTGCGTTCTAAAGAAAGAATTATTATCCAAGCAGAAGATGGTACAAGTGCTGAGTATTTAATCGATAAATCAAAACACATTCAAGTAAGAGATGGCGAGTTTATCCACGCAGGTGAAAAACTTACAGATGGAGTTGTTTCAAGTCATGATGTGCTTAAAATTTTAGGTGAAAAAGCCTTGCATTATTATTTGATTTCTGAAATTCAACAAGTTTATCGCGGACAAGGTGTTGTGATTTCTGATAAACATATAGAAGTTATCGTTTCTCAAATGCTAAGACAAGTAAAAGTTGTAGATAGTGGACATACGAAATTTATCGAGGGTGATTTGGTTTCAAGACGTAAATTCCGTGAAGAAAACGAAAGAATCATTAGAATGGGTGGAGAACCTGCTATTGCTGAGCCTGTGCTTTTAGGTGTAACAAGAGCAGCGATTGGAAGCGATAGTGTTATTTCTGCAGCTTCATTCCAAGAAACTACTAAAGTTCTAACCGAAGCAAGTATAGCGGGTAAATTTGACTACTTAGAAGATTTAAAAGAAAATGTTATTCTAGGTAGAATGATACCTGTTGGAACAGGGCTTTATGGTGAACAAAATTTAAAACTTAAAGAACAAGAATAAAACTCTATTTTATAGCCCTTCTGGGCTATATTTCTTCATTTTCAATCTTTTTAACTAAAATATAAGCAAAATTTAGATATCATCCAAATTTTATTACATTTTTAAAGAAAGGAATTATTGTGCCTACCATAAATCAATTGGTTAGAAAAGAGCGCAAAAAAGTTTTAGAAAAATCTAAATCTCCAGCGCTTAAAAATTGTCCACAAAGAAGGGGAGTTTGCACTAGGGTTTATACTACAACACCTAAAAAACCAAACTCAGCGTTAAGAAAAGTTGCCAAAGTAAGACTTACTAGTGGCTTTGAAGTGATCAGCTATATCGGCGGTGAAGGTCATAACTTGCAAGAACACAGCATTGTTTTAGTGCGTGGTGGTAGGGTAAAAGACTTACCAGGGGTTAAATATCACATCGTTCGTGGTGCTCTTGATACAGCAGGTGTTGCAAAAAGAACAGTTTCTCGTTCTAAATATGGTGCTAAACGCCCTAAAGCAGGCGCTGCAAAATAATCATTCATACAGACAAATCCGTTAGATTTGATTTTGTTTGAGTAAAATTTAAAATTTGAAGGAAAAATAATGAGAAGAAGAAAAGCTCCGGTAAGAGAAGTCTTGCCTGATCCGATTTATGGTAATAAAGTAATCACAAAATTTATTAATTCTTTAATGTATGATGGTAAAAAAAGCACAGCTACAACAATTATGTATGGTGCTTTGGAAGCTATTGATAAAAAAGGTGGCGAGAAAAAAGGTATTGATATTTTTAATGATGCGATTGAAAATATTAAGCCTTTATTAGAAGTGAAATCTCGTCGTGTAGGTGGTGCAACCTATCAAGTTCCAGTAGAAGTTCGCCCTGCTAGACAACAAGCTTTGGCGATTCGTTGGATTATTTCTTTTGCAAGAAAAAGAAGCGAAAGAACTATGATTGATAAACTTGCAGCTGAGCTTTTAGATGCAGCAAATAGCAAAGGTGCTTCATTTAAGAAGAAAGAAGATACTTATAAAATGGCTGAAGCAAATAAAGCATTTGCTCACTATCGTTGGTAAGAAGGAGTGTGTATGTCAAGAAGTACTCCTTTAAAAAAAGTTAGAAATATCGGTATTGCTGCTCACATCGATGCGGGTAAAACGACTACATCTGAAAGAATTCTTTTCTTTACTGGTATGAGTCATAAAATCGGTGAAGTTCATGATGGTGCTGCAACTATGGACTGGATGGAACAAGAGAAAGAGCGTGGGATTACTATCACTTCTGCGGCTACAACTTGTTTTTGGAAAGATCATCAAATCAATCTTATTGACACTCCAGGCCACGTGGATTTTACAATTGAAGTTGAAAGATCTATGCGTGTTCTTGATGGTGCTGTTGCGGTATTTTGTTCAGTGGGTGGGGTGCAGCCTCAAAGTGAAACAGTTTGGAGACAAGCAAATAAATATGGTGTTCCAAGAATAGTATTTGTAAATAAAATGGATAGAATCGGTGCAAATTTTTATAATGTAGAAGATCAAATTCGCAACCGTTTAAAAGCTAATCCAGTTCCACTTCAAATTCCAATTGGTGCTGAGGATAATTTTAAAGGCGTAATCGATCTTGTAACTATGAAAGCTTTAGTTTGGGAAGATGATACTAAGCCAACGGATTATGTAGAAAAAGAAATTCCAGCTGAACTTAAAGAAAAGGCAGAAGAATATCGCACAAAAATGATAGAAGCAGTTTCTGAAACTTCAGATGAGTTGATGGAAAAATATTTAGGCGGAGAAGAATTAAGCCTTGAAGAGATCAAAACAGGGATTAAAGCAGGATGTTTAAGTCTTTCCATCGTTCCTATGCTTTGCGGTACAGCGTTTAAAAATAAAGGGGTTCAACCTTTACTTGATGCTGTTGTGGCTTATTTGCCAGCTCCTGATGAAGTGGCAAATATCAAGGGTGAATATGAAGATGGCACAGAAGTTTCTGTAAAATCAACTGATGATGGCGAGTTTGCAGGACTTGCATTTAAAATCATGACAGATCCATTTGTAGGACAACTTACTTTCGTGCGTGTTTATCGCGGTTGTTTAGAAAGCGGTTCTTATGCATATAACTCAACTAAAGATAAAAAAGAAAGAATTGGCCGTTTGTTAAAAATGCACTCTAACAAAAGAGAAGAGATTAAAGTGCTTTACGCAGGCGAAATTGGTGCTGTTGTAGGACTTAAAGATACTTTAACAGGGGATACTCTTGCAAGTGAAAAAGATAAGGTAATCCTTGAAAGAATGGATTTTCCAGATCCAGTTATTTCTGTTGCAGTTGAGCCAAAAACTAAAGCTGATCAAGAAAAAATGTCTATTGCTTTAAATAAATTAGCACAAGAAGATCCAAGTTTTAGAGTTTCTACAGATGAAGAAAGTGGTCAAACTATCATTTCAGGTATGGGTGAGTTACACCTTGAAATTATCGTTGATAGAATGCTTCGTGAATTTAAAGTTGAAGCTGAAGTAGGTCAACCACAAGTTGCTTATCGCGAAACTATTAGAAAAACTGTTGAACAAGAATACAAATACGCTAAACAATCAGGTGGTCGTGGTCAGTATGGACATGTATTCTTACGCCTTGAACCGCTTGAGCCAGGTAGTGGATATGAATTTGTTAATGATATTAAAGGTGGGGTAATTCCAAAAGAATACATTCCTGCAGTTGATAAAGGTGTTCAAGAAGCATTGCAAAATGGTGTTTTAGCAGGTTATCCTGTGGAAGATGTTAAAGTAACTGTTTATGATGGAAGTTATCACGAGGTGGATTCATCTGAGATGGCATTTAAACTTGCTGCTTCTATGGGCTTTAAAGAAGGTGCTAGAAAAGCAGGTGCTGTGATCTTAGAGCCTATGATGAAAGTTGAAGTAGAAACTCCTGAAGATTACATGGGTGATGTTATTGGAGATCTTAACAAACGCCGTGGTCAAGTAAATAGCATGGATGAGCGTGGTGGAAATAAAATCATCACAGCATTTTGTCCTTTGGCTGAAATGTTTGGTTATTCTACTGATCTTAGAAGTCAAACTCAAGGTCGTGCGACTTATTCTATGGAATTTGATCACTATGATGAAGTTCCTAAAAATGTTGCGGATGAAATCATCAAAAAAAGAAACGGTTAAATTTTTAGCGGGATTTTTCCCGCTTTCTGTCCTCGTAGCTCAGCAGGATAGAGCGCAAAATTCCTAATTTTGAGGCCGTGAGTTCGAATCTCGCCGTGGACACCATTTTATGAGGTGTTATTATGATAAAAATTGCTTTTTTTATAACTTTTGTAATTTCTTTTTTGACAGCACAAAGCCCAGTAAATTTTAAAGAAGATAATAATATAACAAAAGAACAAAATATATTTAAAGAACAACCTCCAAAACGCATTAAAATTCCAACGCATTAAAATATATGTCAGATTTGATTACGCTAGCACAATTATCACAAGGGTATCGTTATAATAGTGATTCTTTAATTTTAGCTAATTTTATTTTAAAACAAGGAATTAAAGGCGCTGTTTTTGATGTAGGTGCGGGCTGTGGTATCATAGGTATTTTACTTAAAAAAAATATTGCAAATTTAAGTTTATCTTTGATTGATATTCAAAAAGAAAATATAAAATTGATTGAAAAAAATTTAAAATCCAACCAAATACAAGGCGATATTTTTCATGATGATTTCAATCAATTTCAAAGCATAAAAAAATTTGACTTCATAGTTTGCAATCCTCCATTTTATAGACAAGGAGCTTACAAGAGTGAAGATCGGCATAAAGCTATAAGTAAATTTCAGGAATTTTTACCCTTGCATAGCTTTTTAACTAAAGCAAATTCTATGCTTAAGCCAAATGGTACTTTGTATTTTTGCTATGAAGCTTTAGCTTTAGATGAAATTTGTTTTATTTTAAAAGATATGAAAATAAAAATAACAAAGCTTTGCTTTGTACATACACATCAAAACAAAAAAGCAAGACTTGTTTTGATACAGGTAAAAAAAGGTTCAAAATCGCCTTGTGAGATTTTACCTCCTTTTTTTGTATATGAAAATGAAATTTTAAGCAAACAAATGCAAGAAATTCACTTAAGATTTAGGTTAAAAAGTTATGATATTTGATAAAAATTTTTCTTATGCTTTTGATGAAAATGCTTGTGAGAAATGCGGTGGAAAGTGTTGCACTGGAGAAAGTGGCAATATTTTTGCAAGCAAGGAAGAATTAGAAGCATTAAGAAAGCATTTAAATTTAGAAAGCAAAGAATTTGCTGAAAAATACTTGAGAAAAGTGGGCTTTAAAATGAGTTTTAAGGAAGTCGAATTTGAAGATGGCTTTGCTTGCATTTTTTTTGATGCTCAAAAAAGAAATTGCAGTATCTACGATTTTCGTCCAAAACAATGCAGAACTTTTCCATTTTGGGAATATTTTAAAACACATCAAAAGGAATTAGAAAAAGAATGTATAGGTATTTGTTATTTGTCTTAGCAGCCTTTTTTTTGGCAGCTTGTGGAAGTTCAAAAATCAATGTTGTTTATCCTGATTATACAAAATATAAAAGCAATGATTTTGATTTAAGGGTTATGAAGGCTTATAATTATGAGTATTATAAACAATACAAAGAAGCCAGAGATGAATTTTTAAGTCTTTATCAAGATTATAATAATACTAATTTTTTAGAAAATGCATTTTTACTTACTTTAGCAAACAATCTTGACAAGCAAGCAGAGTTAAATAATCTAGCAAAGCCTTATTTAAATCAAAATGACAATCTTAAGCGACTTAGTGCTCTTTATGCTTTAAATTCAAATGATATCAACAATGCTCAAAAACTTATGAAAGAGCTTTTAACAAAAAAGGATAGTGATCCTAGAAATTTAGAGCTTTACGGGGATATTTTGGTTAAAAAAAATGATTTAAAAAATGCTACAAAATACTATAGATCTGCTTATAATCAAGTGCAAAATGAAGAAATTTTATTTAAACTCATAGGAATTTATGCGATTTTGAATGATGCTTTAAATATTAAAAATGTTTTAGAATTTTCAAGAAAAACCAATGGTTGCACTCTCAAAACTTGCGTCTTGCTTGCTAAAATTTATTTTGATGAAAAAAATATCGAAGCTTTAAAAAGTATATATAAAGAGCTTTATCAACTTACCAAAAATAAAAGTTTTGCATTGGCTTTGGTTGAGCTTTTAAATTCTCAAGGTAAAACAGAAGAAGCTTTAAAAATTTCTTTGCAGTATGATTTAGATGATGATATTAAACTCGCTTTGTATCAGAATTTAAAACGCTTTGATGATGCTAAAAAAATGAGTTTAGCTCTTTATCATAAAACAAAAAATAAAGAATATCTTCTACGAGCGGCAGTTTTTGAATTTGAAGCTGCAAATGAAGCTAAAAAAATCACTCCAAAAGTAATTGATTCTGTAAAAGAAAAATTCGAACAGGCTATCGATAAAGATAGCAATGCTTTGTATTTAAACTACTATGGATATTTGCTTATAGATTATGATTTAGATGTTAAAAAAGGTATAGAGCTTGTGAAACTTGCCTTAGAAAAAGATCCGCAGAATTTGTATTATTTAGATTCTTTAGCTTGGGGGTATTATAAACTAGGCGATTGTAAGCAAGCATGGGAAATTTTAAAACAAACATTAGATGATAAAGAATTTGCAAATTCTGATGAGAGTAAAGCTCATATAAAAGCGATAAAGGCGTGTGTAAAACCATGATATTGGATAAAATTTTTGAAAAAACAAAAGAAGATTTAAAAGAACGCAAACTAAAACTTCCTTATGATATGTTAGGGCGTTCTTTAGCTTCAAATCCTTTCTTTCCAAAAGATGTGATTAAAGCTTTAAAAAGAGTAGAAAAAGAAGTTAAAATCATAGCAGAAGTAAAAAAAGCAAGTCCTAGCAAGGGAGTCATTAGAGAAGACTTTGATCCTTTGAGTATCGCTTTAAATTATGAGAAGAACAAAGCTGCGGCGATTTCTGTTTTGACTGAGCCACATTTTTTTAAAGGTTCTTTAGAATACTTAAGTCTTATACGCCGTTATACACAAATTCCTTTACTTAGAAAAGATTTTATCTTTGATGAGTATCAAATTTTAGAAGCTTTGGTTTATGGGGCAGATTTTGTATTGCTGATCGCTAAAATGCTAAGCATGAAAGAGCTTAAAAAACTGCTTGAGTTTGCAAGACATTTAGGTCTTGAGGCTTTGGTTGAAATTCATGATAAAGAGGATTTGAGTAAGGCTATTTTTGCTGGAGCGGATATTATCGGTATCAATCATCGTAATTTAGAGGATTTTACTATGGATATGAGTTTGTGCGAAAAACTTATCCCACAAATCCCAAATTCAAAAATCATCATCGCAGAAAGCGGTTTAGAAAATAAAGAATTTTTAGGGCATTTACAAAATTTAGGCGTTGATGCTTTTTTAATCGGCGAATATTTTATGCGTGAAGAAGATGAAGGAAAGGCTTTAAAAGCTTTGCTTTAAGGAGGGAAAATGCAGTATTTGTATGCACCATGGCGGAGTGAGTATTTTGAAAAAGAAAAAAGCATTTGTCCATTTTGTGATTGTGCTAATAAGATTAAAAGTGATGAAGATTTAGGCGTGATTTTTAGAGCAAAGCATTGTTTTGGAGTGATGAACCGCTATCCTTATTCTGCGGGGCATTTTATGGTGATTCCTTATATACATGAAGAGCATATAGAAAATTTAAGCGATGAAATTTGGCAAGAAATGAGCCATTTTGTGCGTTTGGGAGTGAAAATTTTAAAAGAGCAAATTCATGCAAATGGGGTCAATATCGGTATGAATTTAAGCAAAGATGCGGGAGCTGGCATAGCTTTTCATTGTCATTATCATCTAGTGCCACGCTGGGCAGGAGATACAAATTTTATCACAACCATAGGAGAAACTAGGGTTTGTGGCACTAATATCGAGCAAGTTTATCAAAAACTTGTTTTGGCTTTTAAAAATGCTCAGTGAAGTTGAATTTACAGAATTTCAAAAAGAAAATTTCTCTCTTTTAATCGATGCAAGAAGCCCTAGAGAATTTTTGCATTCTCATTTGATAGGAGCTTTAAATTTTTATGCACTCAATGATGAAGAATATCAAGAAATAGGAACAATTTATAAGAAAAATCAAGCTTTAGCTAAGGCTAGGGGTGCGAGTTATATTTGTCAAAATACCGCTAAGCATATATTAGAAATCACCCAAAATTTTCGCATAGGAGAAAAGGTGGGGATTTATTGTTCTCGTGGGGGTTTGCGTTCAAAGTCTATCGCAGTGATTTTAAGTGAGCTTGGCTTTAGAGTGGTGCGTTTAAAAGGTGGCTTTAAAGCTTATAGAACTTTTGTAACGCATTATTTTGAAAATGAAATAAATTTTGATTTTTTTACTCTTTGCGGCAATACAGGCTGTGGAAAAACAGAGCTTTTAGAGCAACTTCCACAAGCTATAAATTTGGAAAAAATAGCAAATCATTTAGGCTCGTCTTTTGGTGATATTTTAGGAAAACAACCTACGCAAAAAGCTTTTGAAGCAGAACTTTTTCACAATATGCAAAATTTAGAAAATTTTGCTTTCATAGAAAGCGAAAGTCGCAAAATAGGGGATATCATCTTACCTTTGAAATTTTATGAAAAAATGCAAAAGGCTTTTAAAATTTATTGTTTTTGTTCTTTGGAAAATCGCATTAAAAGAATACAAAAAATTTATCAAGAGAAAATGACTCTTTTAAAATTTCAACAATGTGTGCAAAAAATTAGCCCTTATATCAGCTTAAATTTACGCCAAGATTTGCTTCAAAGTTATGAGAGAAAAGAATGGCAAAAGCTTATTGTTATGCTTTTGGAGTATTATGATAAAACTTATAAAAAACCAGATAAGATTGATCTTGAGTTAAATACTGATGATATTTTAAAAGCTAAAGAAGAAATTTTAAGATATTTTAAGCTAAAAAACTACATTTTAATTTAATTTTTTTATCACTTTGCAAAAAAATTATACTATTTTCTTTAAAAAAATAAAAAAAATCACAAATTTCTTTTTTATTTTTGAAATTGTTATTTTTTAATTTCTCAAAGTATTGTAAATTAGGCTTTTAGATATTGTTTTTTCATTTACCCTAAATTTTTATATAAAAGTAATATTTATTACATAAATCATTTTATTTAGGGCTTTTAAATGTAGTTTTTATAGTATTTAAAAGCCAATCATGTATTTATTTTTTTGTTTAAAATATGGATATTATATTTCAATGGGAATAAAATAATAAATTTTAATTTAATTTATAATTAAGCTAAATTTAATTAGAATTGCACTCGTTTTTTTGCGATGTTATAAAACATTGTTATTTTAATTTTATTTTCCAAGGACATCTATGCCAGCTATTAAGCTTTTTAACTTCACGGGGGGGGGGTATAGAGAATTTTGGTTTAGACTTTCTATTGTCACTTTCTTAAGTGTCAATGCTTTTGCAACCACTTAAGAAAACACTACAGATAATCTAAATTTCAATATTCCAGAACATTATTTTAGTAATAACGAACTTTATGATAAAAGCAATTCTACTTATAAAAAACTCCAAGGTATAAATTATTATGCTAAGAGTTCTAAACAAGATATTAATAATCTTACTCTAATTTATAACAATCCTAAATCAAATATTTCAAATACAAACGATTTAAA
>NZ_RYYF01000010.1:0-60076 GCF_004378955.1 Campylobacter sp. US55 | reverse complement strand
GCTTTAAAGAAGTATAAACTAGATGATGATTATAGTTCTAAAGCTTATGTGAGCTTTGGGAAGTATTTTTGAGTTTTAGCAAGAAGTTTTTCTTGTTAAGGGTGAATTTATAGAATTTAAAATAAATTTCATAAATTCATCACTATCATTAGGGCAACTTATCAAATCATAATCACATTTTGCTAAATGTTTATACTCCATACCTAACTCAAAAATCGTTTCAGAACAATCAATGCAAAAAGAAATAGGATAAATCAAAGCTTTATCGTTTAAATTTGCTAAAACATCACTTGTATTTGGTTCAAGCCATTTTACAGGGCCTAGTTTAGACTGATAAGCTAAAATAAATTCATCAAAATGATCTTTTAGTTTTTCTTTTAAAATTTCTACATGATCATTTACATGTTTTTCGTATAAATCACCTTTGTCAATAATGCTTTGTGGCAAAGAATGCGCTGAAAAAATCAAAATTTTGGCATCAAATTTACTTTTTTTATCCAAAATGTGCGAAACTATCATCTCATTATAAAGCTCATTTTTGTAAAAAATATCTATAGTTTTTACTTTTGCTTGAATTTTTTGCTTTGAAATTTCATTTTGTAGAACTTCTAAAGATGAAGTTACTGTGGTGCAAGAATGGTGCGGATAAAGTGGAAAAAGAATGATTTCATCACTTTCATTTAAAGTGTATTTTTGCAAAATTTCTGTGGCAAAAGGAGGCACATAAAGATTTACAAAATCAAATTTAAATTCATCTTGTTTTAAATTAAGCTTGTTACACAGGCTTTGAGTAAGTTCGTTTAAAAGGGATTTTCCACCCATTTTTTTATAGTTTTCTTGCATGGCTTTAACGCGAGCCTTTGTTATGATCCATGCTACAAATTTTCTTAAAAATCGATTTTTGATTCCTAAAATATAAGGATCATTAAACATATTTTTTAAAAAAACTTCACAATCTTGTAAATTCGTAGCTCCGCCCATATTTAAAAATAAAACTAATTTCACGCAAACCTTTCTAAAATTTCTTGAACTTTGCAAGCATCGCTCGTACTGGCTAGATGATTGGGTTGATTATCGATAAGTTTTAATAAAGCTTCATGTTCTGAAAAAAGTGGACTTTGTTGAGTAAGTTCTATAAAATTTCCATCTTTTAATAAAGAAAAGTCATTTAAATTGGCTTCATAAAAATGATTTTTAGTAATAAGATGAATTTTTCTTAGTTTTTGTGTGCTATTCCAACTTTGATGTATGCTAGCAATACATTTTTCAAGCCCACATAGAATAATGCTTTCACTTTCTCTTGTTTGATCTTGGGTGTATTTTTTAAGCAAATTGGTTTTTGTTATTTCTTGTTTGCTTAAAAAACAAAGCAAATCAAGATCATGCACAGCCAAATCTTGCAAAATCCCTACATCGCTGATTCTTTGCGGGTAGGGTGAAAATCTTTGTATGTTAATGCTGATAATTTCTTCATTTTCAAGCTCTTTTTTTAGGGCTAAAACCGCAGGATTAAATCTTTCACAAAAACCTACGCCTACTTTTACGCTGTATTCTTTAGCTAAATTTGAAATTTCGTCTATTTCTTTTAAATTTAGAGCTAAAGGCTTTTCGATTAAAACGCATTTGCATTGTTTAAAAACTTTTTTTGCTATTGCTAAATGTGAATTTGTAGGTGTTGCTATGATGATAATATCATTATTTTGATTTAAAAATTTATCCAAATCATCATGAAAAATATCATCAAAAATATTTAGATTTGGATTTTTGCAAAGATCAAAAAGTGCATTAAGTTTAAAATGAGAATTTTTACTAAGTTCATTTAAGTGGTTTTGCCCCATTTTTCCAAGGCCTATGATACCTATTTTCATGGAATTAATCTTTAAAAATACAAATAACTTGCTCTTGCTCTTCTTCACTTAAAAAAGGTGAAAAAGGCAAAGATAAGATGTGTTCGCTTGCGTATTCTGAATTTTTAAGTTCTAAATTTGAAAACTCACTAAAGCAAGGTTGTTTATGCAAAGGGGTTGGATAGTGTATAGCATAAGGTATATTAGTTTTTTCAAATTTTTGCAATACACTAGCTCTATCTTCAACTAAAACGCTGTATTGTGCATAAGCACTAAAAGCATTTGGATCAATTTGCGGAATTTGGCAGTTTTTTAAATTTGCATTATAAGTTTGTGCTAATTTTTGTCTTTTGTCTAATTCTTTTTCTAGGTATTTTAACTTAACATTTAAAATCGCCGCTTGTAAGGTGTCAAGGCGTCCATTTATACCTATAAATTCATGTTTATAACGCTGAGTTTGTCCATGATTGAGTAAAATTCTTATTTTTTTAGCAATTTCATCATCATGGCAAAAAATAGCCCCACCATCGCCATAAGCTCCCAAAGGTTTTGAAGGAAAAAAGCTCGTGCATGAAATTTTAGCTATAGAGCAGGATTTTTCTCCTTTGAAACTTGCGCCAAAACTTTGTGCACCATCTTCGATCAAAGTGATATTTTTATCTTTTAAAATTTCTTCTAAAGCCCTTAAATCACTCATTTGTCCAAACATACTCACTGCTATAACAGCTTTGGTTTTTGGGGTTATTGCTTTTTGCACTGCTTCAAAATCAAGATTGTAATTTGATAAATTTATATCTACAAAAACAGGTTTTGCGCCTACTAAGGCCACAACTTCAGCTGTTGCTATGAAAGTAAAACTAGGCACTATAACTTCATCATCTTTGCCAATATCTAAGGCTCTTAAGGCAAGATATAAAGCACTGGTTCCACTTGAACAACCTATAGCGTGTTTAACACCTAAAAAATGAGCTAAATTTTGCTCAAATTCGTTAAGCTTTGTACCGCCTATAAAAGAAGAGCTTGATAAAACGCTTTCAATTTCAGCATTGATTTCATCTTTGTATGCGAGATATTGGGCTTGAAGATTGATAAAATTCATAAAAAACCTTAGAGAAATAAAATTAAATAAAAATGTTTATTGTATTTTAGTTTTACTTAATTTAAAGTAATTTTGGTATGATATGTTTTTATAAAAATTTCTTTAGGAAAATTCATGGATATTAGAAAAGCTTATTTGGATTTTTTTGCATCAAAAGGACATGAGATAACCCCGTCAAGTCCTTTAGTTCCTGATGATGCAACTTTACTTTTTACTAATGCGGGTATGGTGCCTTTTAAAAGTATATTTACAGGAGAAATTCCACGCCCAAACCCTCCACGCAAAACAAGCTGTCAAACTTGTATAAGAGCGGGTGGAAAGCACAATGACTTAGATAATGTAGGATATACCGCACGCCATCATACTTTTTTTGAAATGCTTGGGAATTTTAGTTTTGGAGATTATTTTAAAGAACAAGCCATAGCTTATGCTTGGGAATTTGTAACTGAAGTTTTAAAACTACCTAAAGACAGACTTTATGTAACTGTGCATGAAAACGATGATGAAGCTTTTAATCTATGGCAAAAACACATTCAAAAAGAAAGAATTTACAAATTTGGTGATAAAGATAATTTCTGGCAAATGGGCGATACTGGTCCTTGTGGTCCTTGTAGTGAGATTTTTTATGACCAAGGAGAAGAGCATTTTAACTCAAGCGAAGATTATATGGGCGGAGATGGAGATAGATTTTTAGAAATCTGGAATCTTGTTTTTATGCAATACGAAAGAAGTGCTGATGGAGTGCTTAGCCCACTGCCAAAGCCAAGTATTGATACAGGAATGGGGCTTGAAAGAGTAACTGCAATTAAAGAAGGTAAATTCAGCAATTTTGATAGCTCGCTTTTTATGCCAATCATCAATGAAATTTCAAAACTTTGCAATAAAACTTATATTTATGAAAGCGGAGCAAGTTTTAGAGTCATAGCTGATCATATAAGATCAAGTGTATTTTTGCTTGCACAAGGGGTAAGTTTTGATAAAGAAGGTAGAGGTTATGTTTTGCGTCGTATTTTGCGTCGTGCTTTAAGACATGGATATTTGTTAGGTTTTAAACAAGCTTTTATGTATAAACTAGTTGATGTTGTATGCGATTTAATGGGCGGACATTATAGCTATCTTAATGAGAAAAAAGACTTTATAAAAGAACAAATTCGCCTTGAAGAAGAAAGATTTTTAAGCACTATAGAAAATGGGATTGAAATTTTTAATGAAGAGCTTAAAAACACTAAAGAAATTTTTAGCGGAGAAGTAGCCTTTAAACTTTATGATACTTATGGTTTTCCGCTTGATTTAACGGCTGATATGCTAAGAGAAAAAAATCTTAAAGTTGATGAAGAAAAATTTGAACTTTTAATGAATGAGCAAAAAGCACGTGCTAAGGCTTCTTGGAAAGGAAGTGGAGATAAAACTGCAAGCGGAGATTTTAAAAACTTGCTTGAAAAATTTGGAGAAAATCATTTCGTAGGTTATGAAAAAGCAGAATGCGAAAGTAAAATTTTAGCCCTTTTAGATGAAGATTTTAAAGAAGTTTCCACCCTTAAAGATGCGGGTTGGGTGATGCTTGAAAACACACCTTTTTATGCAACAAGTGGGGGGCAAAGTGCTGATAGTGGATTTATAGCTAAGCGTGAAGTTTTAGATACGCAAAAGTTTTTTAATCTCAATCTTAGCTTTGTAAAAGCAGGCGAAGAACTAAAAGTTGGCGATATAGTTCATGCAAGAATCGATACAGAAAAAAGAGAGCAAATCGCACGTCACCACTCAGCTACTCATCTTTTACACCATGCTTTAAGAGAAATTTTAGGTTCTCATGTAAGCCAAGCAGGATCTTTGGTTGAAAGCAATAAACTAAGATTTGATTTTACTCATCATAAAGCTTTAAGCAAAGAAGAGCTAGAAAGCATTGAAAAAAGAGTCAATGAAATGATTATAAACTCAAGCGAAGCTATCTTAGAAAATATGCCTTTAGAAGAAGCTAAAAAAAGCGGTGCTATAGCATTGTTTAATGAAAAATACCAATGCAATGTGCGTGTTTTAACTCTAGGTGAAAGCAAGGAGCTTTGCGGAGGAACCCATGTTAAAAATACTGCTCAAATAGGAAGTTTTTACATAGTTAAAGAAAGCGGTGTGAGTGCTGGAGTTAGACGCATTGAAGCTGTGGTTTCTAAAGCGGCTTTAGAATTTGTAAAAAATCAATTTGAAGAACTTTTTAAAGCAAAAGATGAACTTAAAAATAATGATATTTTAAGCGGGGTTAAAAAGCTTAAAAATGAAATTTTAAGTTTAAAAAATGAGCTTAAAAATTCAAGTAAAACCGAGCTTGATTCTAAAAATATCCAAGGTGTTGAAATTTGCGTAAAACGCGTAGATAATGGCGATATTAAAGCTATGATTGATGATTTTAAAAATAAATTTGCTAAAGCGGTGATTTTACTTATTCAAGTAAAAGATGAAAAAATCACTTTAGCAGCTGGTGTTAAAGATGCACCTTTAAAAGCAGGAGCTTTGGTTAAAGAAGCGGCGCAAATTTTAGGTGGAAATGGTGGCGGAAGAGATGATTTTGCTACTGCAGGTGGAAAAGATTTAAGCAAAATCAATGAAGCTTTAAAACAAAGCTTAGAAACGATAGAAAAAGCACTTTAATGTTAATTCTTGCTTCAAGTTCCATTTCAAGAGCTAACTTGCTTAAAACCGCAAAGATTGATTTTAGGCAAGTTAGTTTTGATTATGATGAAAATTTAAATAAAAATATTTCACCTTTTTTATATGTTCAAAAAATAGTTCTTGAAAAAGAAAGACAATTTTTAAGTACTTTAGGCAAAGATTTTCAAAACCAAAATTTGCTTTTTGCAGATAGTATAGTTTGTATAGATGAAAAAATTCTTACCAAAGCAAAGGATAAAAAAGAAGCTTATGAAATGCTTGCTTTGCAAAATGGCAAGTATGCAAGTATTTTATCGGCTTTTTTGCTTGTAAAACCTGAAAAAAGAGTTTTTTCTCTTTCAAAAACTACGCTTTATTTTAAAAATTTTGATGAAAATGTTTTAAGAGATTATGTAGAAAATGATCTTTATAAAGGCAAGGCGGGTTGTATTATGTGTGAGGGTTTTCATCAAAATTTCATCACTCAACAAGTAGGAAATCTAAGCACTGCTTTAGGGCTTGATATCCAAACTTTAAAGGCTTATTTATGAAAATATTAAAATATATTTTTTCATTTTTTACTCTTTTGTTTATAGCTGGATTTATTTATGTGGCTTATCTTTTCACAAGTGCTGATACTGAGGGTTATACTTTTAAAGAATACAAACCTCCTCTTACAACACAAATTTACGATAGAAATGGCAAGCTTGTGGCTAATATTTTTGAACAGCATCGTTTTTACGCTCCTTATGAAGAGCTTCCTCCACGCCTTATAGAAGCTTTAGTTGCTATAGAAGATACAAGCTTTTTTGAACATAATGGAGTTAATATCGATGCCATTTTTAGAGCTGCTGTAAAAATCATAAAAAGCGGTGGAAAAACCATGGAGGGAGCTTCCACTCTTACCCAGCAATTTATTAAAAACACAGAATTAACCCCAGAAAGAACTATTACGCGTAAAATTCGCGAAGCTTTGCTTGCTTATAAAATGGAAACCATTTTAACTAAAGAGCAAATTTTAGAAAGGTATTTAAATTTTATCTTTTTTGGACATGGGTATTATGGAGTAAAAACCGCAGCTTTGGGGTATTTTCATAAAAATTTAAATGAATTAAGCCTTAAAGAGATTGCTATGTTAGTAGGTATGCCAAAAGCACCTAGCAGTTATGATCCTACAAAGCATTTAGATCTTTCCATCTCAAGAGCAAATAATGTTATTTCAAGAATGTATAATCTAGGTTGGATTTCAAAAGCAGATTATGATACAGCCATTAAAGAAATTCCGCAAGTTTATGATGATACGCTTACTCAAAATGCTGCTCCTTATGTCGTAGATGAAGTGATTAAACAATTAAGCCCTAATATCAAAGACTTAAAAACAGGTGGATATAAAATCATTTTAAATATAGACTTAGATGTTCAAAATATGGCGCAGAATGCTTTGAAATTTGGTTATGATGAGATAGTAAAACGCGATAAAGATGCAAATTTAAGCACTTTAAACGGAGCTATGGTCGTGGTAAATCATCAAAGTGGCGATGTTTTAGCTTTGGTAGGTGGGGTTGATTATGAAAAAAGTAATTATAACCGTGCTACTCAAAGTATGCGTCAACCTGGAAGCTCTTTTAAACCTTTTGTGTATCAAGTGGCGATTAATTTAGGATATTCGCCTATGAGTGAAATTGCTGATATTTCTAGAATTTTTGAAGGTGGAGCGGGTAATAATGAGGATTGGAAACCTAAAAATGAAGGGGGTAAATTTTTAGGTTTAATTACCTTAAAAGAAGCTTTAACAAGATCAAGAAATTTAGCTACCATTAATCTCGCACTTGATATGGGGCTTGATGTTCTTTATTCTAAACTAATGGAATTTGGATTTAAAGATATACCGCCTAATTTATCAATCGTATTGGGAAGTTTTGGTATTTCTCCTTTGGAGTATTCGAAATTTTATACCATGTTTGGGAACTATGGTACGATTAAAGATCCTCAAATTATCAGACAAGTTCAGGATAAAACCGGTAAAACCATCATGGAATTTAACTCAAATGAGCGTAAAGTCAGCGATGAAGCGCAAAGTTTTCTGGTTTTAGATATGATGAGAAATGTTGTTGAAAAAGGCACAGGACGTAATGCAAGAGTAAAAGATATAGAAATAGCAGGAAAAACAGGAACAACGAATAAAAGTGTTGATGCTTGGTTTTGTGGACTTACGCCTGAAATAGAAGCAATCATTTGGTATGGAAATGATAACAACAAGCCTATGCGTTATACAGAAGGTGGGGCTAGAACAGCTGCTCCTGTGTTTAGAGAATTTTTAACTCAATATATAGAAAAATTCCCTGATACAACTAGAAAATTTAGCATTCCTAATGGGGTTTATCGTGGAAATTATAAAGGAGAAAGTGCTTATTATACCACCAAATCACCATTGCCAAAAGCAAATATGAAATTTAATGAAAGCGAGATTATATTTTGAAAGTAGAAAGATCTACTTTCAAAATGATTAAGCTTTTTTGATGATTATTTCATCATCTTTTGCATCAATGATAATGCTATCATTTTCATGAAGTTCATCAGCAAGTATCATATCGCTTAATTTATCTTCTATAAGATCATAAATAGCTCTTCTTAAAGGTCTAGCACCAAAATCAGGATCAAAACCATTTTTAGCGATTAAAAGGGCTGCATTTTCGCTTAAACTTGCTTTTATTCCCTTGTTTTCTAAGCTCATTTGCAAATCTTTAAATAAAAGCTTAACTATTTCATAAGCTTCATCTTTTCCAAGTGGATTAAAGGTGATAATATCATCTAAGCGGTTTAAAAACTCAGGTTTAAAGAAATTTTTTAACTCATTTTTTACCGCATCTTCTTGTTCTTTTCCGCTTAAATTCATAATAGCACTTGAGGCAATATTAGAGGTCAAAATAATAATAGTATTTTTAAAATCCACTGTTACACCTTTGCTATCGGTTGCTCTACCATCATCTAAAATCCCTAAAAGCACATTAAATACATCTTTATGTGCTTTTTCAACTTCATCAAACAAAAGCACGCTATAAGGTTTTCTTCGCACAGCTTCAGTAAGCTCTCCACCTTCTTCATGTCCTATGTACCCTGGAGGTGCACCTAAGAGTCTTGAAACACTATGTTTTTCCATAAATTCACTCATATCAAAGCGAATCATTGCTTTTTCATCGTCAAATAAAAATTTCGCCAAAGCTTTAGCTGATTGTGTTTTTCCTACCCCTGTTGGCCCTAAAAATAAAAAGCTTCCTATAGGTTTATTGTCCGCATTAAGCCCTGCTTTGTTGCGTTTAATGGCTCTAGCTAAAGCACTTAAGGCCTTATCTTGTCCTATGACACTTTCTTTTAAATGTTTTTCCACTTCTAAGAATTTTTGTTTTTCAGAAGTTAACATTTTTTGCACGCTAATACCCGTCCATTTGCTTAAAATTCCAGCAACTAAATCCTCATCTACTTGATTTTTAAGTAAAACTTCATTTTCGCTCATTTTTTTCCATTTATCTTCTAAGATTTCTACTTCTTTTTCAAGACTTGGAATTTTTCCATATTCTAGCTCGGCTGCTTTTTGAAATTCACCTCTAGTTTTAGCTAAAGAAGCTTCATTTTTAAGCAGATCAATTTCTTTTTTCTTAGTGCTTATACCATCAAAAACACTTTTTTCATTTTCAAACTGTGAATTTAGGGCATTTTGTTTTTCTTTTAAATTGGCTAGTTCTTTTGCGATTTCATCGAGTCTTTTTTGATTTTTCTCATCATTTTCCATTTTTAAAGCTTCATTTTCAACTTCTAAAGTTTCTATATCTTTGCGTACTTTTCTTAAAGAACTTGGTTCACTTTCAATCTGCATTTTCAGTTCAGCTGCAGCTTCATCGATTAAATCAATAGCCTTATCAGGTAAAAAACGATCCGCTATATAACGCTTTGAAAGTTTAGCTGCAGTTACTAAAGCGCTATCATTTATGGTTATATTATGATGAATTTCAAGCTTTTCTTTTATACCTCTTAACATAGCCAAAGCCTCATTAACACTTGGTTCACCCACATTTACAGGTTGAAAACGGCGTTGCAAGGCTGCATCCTTTTCAAAATATTTATGATATTCTTTTAAAGTAGTTGCGCCTATGGTATGGAGTTCACCTCTTGCAAGAGCGGGTTTTAAAATATTTGCCGCATCCATGCTGCCTTCACTCGCTCCAGCTCCTACTATAGTGTGAATTTCATCGATAAAAAGAATGATATTTTCACTTTTTATCACTTCATTAACCACAGCTTTTAATCTATCTTCAAATTCTCCTCTGTATTTTGCACCTGCAATTAAAGCACTCATATCAAGAGCGATAACTTTTTTATTTTGCAAAGATTTTGGAACATCTTTTTTAATAATTCTTTGTGCTAAAGCTTCTACTATAGCTGTTTTTCCTACGCCTGGTTCACCTAAAAGTATAGGGTTATTTTTGGTTTTGCGTATTAAAATTTGCATCAAACGCTCGATTTCTTCTTCTCTGCCTATAACAGGATCAAGTTTACCCTCGCTTGCTTTTAAGGTTAAATCTATACCAAATTTATTTAAGCTATCTAAGGTTTCATCGCTTGTTTTGCTATCGATTTTGCGTCCCGCTCTTAGACTTTCAAGCTCTTTTTGAAATTCTCTTAAATCTAAAAATTGCGCCAAAATTTCTTTAATAGGACTTTTTTGACTTTCACTTATAAGCCAAGTATCCACACTTAAATAACTATCTCCATTAGCACTCATCAATCCTTTAGCATTTTCTAATGAATTTATAAGTTCATTGGAAAAGCGTATATTTTCACGGTTTACATTTGAACTCGTTGCAAGTTTTGAAATTCTGCTTTTAATTTCAAGTTCTAAGGCTTCTTTAGAAATATTTAATTTATTTAAAATTTGATTTAAAATACTTGCATTATCTACGCTTAAAGCCCATAAAAGATGTAAAGGTACAACTTCATTATTTTTAGAATGTATAGCTAAAGATGCTGCACTTTCAAGGTTTGAAAGCATATTATCAGTTAAAAAATCTTGTATATTTGCCATGTTTTATCCTTTATTTAGTTTATATACTTGACATTATATAACTTTAGTCATATAATGTCAAGTTAATTGAGTAAAATTTTTTAAATAATAGGACAAATGACTAATTTTAGATTATTTCATAAACATATCTATAGCCTTGTTTAATTCTTCTATACTTTGAATATCATTTTCTTCTACAGCATGTACCATACAATGAGCTAAATGTTCTTTTAAAACTACTTTTGCAGTATTGTTAACTTCGGCTTTTACGGCAGCAAGCTGGATTAAAATTTCACTACAGTCTTTGTCATTTTCAACCATTCTTTTAATAGCGCTTAAATGCCCTATGGTTCTACTTAGACGATTGCAAACTGCTTTAAGATGTTTTTGAGAATGTGTATGAGTATGTTTTTCTTGGCACATTGTATTAACTTTCTTTTTGGAATTTTTAGTCTATTTTAACATATTTTTAAGAATTTAAATTTATTTACGAAGTTTTAAGCAATTTTTATTAAAATTTACTCTTTAAACTAAAACTCAATGATGGAGCTTATTTTGAAAACAAAACGATTTTTTGCGGGTCTTGCAGGCTTTGCCACTACTTTTATTTTATGTCTATTTTTAACAAGTCATTTACAAGCTAAAGTTGATCAAAAAGAAGAGCAGGTTCAAAAACGCCTAGAAGCTTTAGATAAGCTTACAAAAACTCTTGCTATAGTAGAGCAATACTATGTGGATGATCAAAATATCAGCGATTTGGTGGATAAATCTTTATCAGGACTTTTAAGCAATCTTGATGCGCATTCTTCTTTTTTAAATGAAAAAGATTTTAATGATATGAAAATTCAAACCAATGGCGAATTTGGTGGCCTTGGTATAACCGTAGGTATGAAAGATGGTGCTTTAACAGTTGTTTCTCCTATAGAAGGAACACCAGCAGATAAAGCAGGGATAAAATCGGGAGATATTATTTTAAAAATTAATGATGAGGCCACTTTAGGAATTAATCTCAATGATGCGGTAGATAAAATGCGTGGTAAGCCAAAAACTCAAATCACTTTAACCATTTTTAGAAAAGGTGCAACAAAACCTTTTGATGTTACACTTACAAGAGAAATTATTAAGATAGAAAGTGTTTATGCAAAAATGATAGAAAATGAAAACATTCTTTATCTTAGGGTTACAAATTTTGATAAAAATGTTGTAGATGTGGCAAGTAAAGAACTTAAAAAATATCCTAATGTTAAAGGAGTTGTTTTAGATCTTAGAAATAATCCTGGTGGACTTTTAAATCAAGCTATAGGACTTGTAAATTTATTTGTAGATAAAGGTGTTATTGTTTCTCAAAAAGGACGCATCGCAAGTGAAAATCAAGAATATAAAGCCGATCCTAAAAA
Source organism: Campylobacter sp. US55 (assembly GCF_004378955.1). Classification (NCBI taxonomy): domain Bacteria; kingdom Pseudomonadati; phylum Campylobacterota; class Epsilonproteobacteria; order Campylobacterales; family Campylobacteraceae; genus Campylobacter; species Campylobacter sp. US55. The sequence continues at coordinate 48,031 of NZ_RYYF01000010.1, read as the reverse complement.
CAAAATTTCTAATGCTTCTTTGGTTGTGCTTGTAAATGGTGGAAGTGCTAGTGCAAGTGAAATTGTAAGTGGAGCTTTACAAGATCTTAAACGCGGTGTTATTGTGGGTGAAAATACTTTTGGAAAAGGTAGTGTTCAGCAAATCATACCTATTAATAAAACTGAAGCTTTAAGGCTTACTATTGCAAGATATTATCTTCCAAGCGGGCGTACTATTCAAGCAGTGGGTGTAAAACCTGATATTGAAGTTTTTCCAGGTAAAGTAAATACTCAAGAAGATGGTTTTTCTATAAAAGAAAGCGACTTAAAACAACATTTAGAAAGTGAGCTTGAAAAAATAGATAAAAATAAAAAAGAAGATAAACAAGAAAATAAAGACAATAAAAATCTAATCAGTCAAAAACAAATCAATGATGACGCACAGTTAAAATCAGCTATTGATACTATTAAAATTTTAAATATCAAACAAGGACAATAAAATGACAAAAAAAGAAATGCTCTACGAAGGAAAAGGTAAAAAACTTTTCAAAACTGATGATGAAAATTTACTAATTAGTGAGTTTAAAGATGATTTAACTGCTTTTAATGCAGAAAAAAGAGGCAATGAAAGTGGAAAAGGTGCATTAAACTGTAAAATCAGTACTGAAATTTTTCATTTGCTCGAAAAAAATGGGATTAAAACCCATTTGGTAGAAACTATAAGCGATACAGAACAAGTGGTTAAAAAATGTAAAATTGTTCCTATTGAAGTTATAGTACGCAATGTTGCAACAGGTTCTCTTATAAAAAGACTGGGTATTAAAGATGGTACTGTGCTACCTTTTGCTTTGGTGGAATTTTGTCTTAAAGATGATGCCTTAGGCGATCCTTTTATCAATGATGAGCATTGTTTGATTTTAAATTTAGTGCAAAATGAAGCTCAAATTAGTGAAATTAAAAATATGGCTAGAAAGATTAACTCTATTTTAACTCCATTTTTTGATAATAAAAATTTAAGGCTGATTGACTTTAAAATCGAACTGGGTTTAACTAAAGATAATGAGCTTGTTTTAGCTGATGAAATAAGCCCTGATAGTTGTAGATTTTGGGATAAATTTAGCAATGAAAAATTAGATAAAGATAGATTTCGTCAAGATCTAGGTAATGTAAAAATGGCTTATGAAGAAGTTTTAAAAAGAATATTAAATTAAGGAAAAATATGGAAGTTATTGTAAATATTTCTTTAAAAAATGGGGTTTTAGATCCACAAGGCAAAGCGGTGGAAAAAGCTTTGCATTCTTTAAATTTTAATAGTGTTAAAGAAGTAAAAATAGCAAAACAAATCAAAATTTCTCTTGATGAGAAAGATGAAAAATTAGCCAAAGAACAAGTAAAAAAAATGTGTGAAGAGTTGTTGGTAAATAGCGTCATTGAAGATTATGAGCTTGTAATTGAGAAAGAGTAAAATGAAAGTTGCTATTATTAGATTTCCAGGGACAAATTGTGAATTTGATACAGCTTATGCCTTTGAAAAACTTGGAGTAAAAACGCAGATTGTTTGGCATGAAGAAAAAGAATTTGATGCAGATTTGGTTGTTTTGCCAGGCGGATTTTCTTATGGAGATTATCTAAGATGTGCAGCTATTGCAAAACTTGCTCCTGCTATGCAAGGTGTTTTTAATCATGCAAAAAAGGGAGGATATATCTTAGGCATTTGCAATGGTTTTCAAATTTTACTTGAAAGTGGTCTTTTAAAAGGTGCAATGAAGCATAACAACAATCTTAGTTTTATCTCAAAAAACCAAAATTTAAGAGTAGTTTCTAATGATAATGCCTTTTTGAAAAATTTCAAAAAAGATGAAATTATTAATTTGCCAATTGCTCATGGAGAGGGAAATTATTATGCTGATGAGGCCACTTTAAAAGAATTGCAAGATAAAGATCTTATTACTCTAAAATACGAGCCAAATCCAAATGGTTCTGTATTTGATATCGCAGGAATTTGTGATGAAAACAAAAAAATCTTTGGACTCATGCCACATCCTGAGCGTGCTTGTGAAAAAGTCCTAGGTAATGATGTAGGTTTAAAAATGCTTAAAGGCTTTTTATTTTGAAAATTTTATTAACTTTAATTTTTAGCGTTGTTGTATTGTTTGGCAGGGGTGAAATTTCTGTATTTAGTGGCCAAGATGAAAATATGCAAAAAGAATTACAAAAATTACCCCAAGAAGAACAAAAAATTTATCAAAATATTCCGCCAAGTGATGAAAACAATGACTTTGAAAGCAATGTAGATGATCCTTTTGTAGCTAAAGGGAGTTTGGTTCTTACAAATGATGAATATCCAAGTAGGGTATATGTTGGAGAAGTTTTTCCTATTACGATCTATGCTCGCACTACGGAAAATACAAAATTTGATTTTAACATAAGCGTAGAAAAAACCAACTTATCTTTTTTAAATCCAGATGCAAAATGGGAATTTATCAATAACGAATATAAAACAACTTTATGGTTTGAAGCTAAAAATTCAAACGCTAGTTTGAGTAAAATTTCTATCAAACTTCTTAGAAATAATGAAGCTTTTCAAGAGGCTAATATCAATCTTAATCCTATCAAATTTGAAAATACTTTATCCAATAAAGATTTTTCACACCTTGTGGCAAGTTCTTTGGAAATTAAAAAGGTTAAAGCGAGTTATTTTGATGATGCTAATATCATTATGATGGTAGAACTAAACGCAACCAATACAAATCTTAAAAGCTTTTTTATAGAAGGAATTCAAAAGCAAGGTATTGAAAATTTAAAAGGGGATTTTAATGCCTCTAGTGCTTTTTATTATGCTATTTTGCCATTAAGTAAAACAAATTTTGAATTTTCGTATTTCAATAAAGATAGTAAAAAGCTTGAAAATATAAATTTAAAATTAAAAATTAGTGACGATGAGATTAGCACTCAGAGTGATTTAAATCCTGTAAATAAAGACTTAAATATTTATAAACAATATACCTTATGGTTTTTAGCGATTTTATTTGGAGCTTTATTTGTATGGAGAAAAAATTACATTATTCTGGCTTTGGCAGTTGTTTGTTTTGCACTTAGTTTTCTTGTAGATACCAATACTCAAAATGCAATTATCAAGGCTGGTTCTAGGGCTAAAATTTTACCTACAGAGCCTTCAACTTATTTTTATACGGCAAATGTAGATGAAAAAGTAGAAGTTTTAGGCAAACGACAAAATTATATTAAAGTACTGTTTTCTGATGGAAAAATAGGTTGGGTTAATAAAGATGATTTACAAAAAAATTAAAGCTCTTTATTTTTGGATTTTTTTTGTTTTAAGCGTTGCTTTGGTGGTTTTTTGTTTTTGCTTTACAAAATCTCAAAACACACTTTGGAAAATCCGAAAAATTTGGGCTAAATTTCAAAGATATACCATCTCTTATAAACAAGAAATCATTGGTACTTTTAATCCACAAGCTCAGATGATTTTAATGAATCATCAAAGTGCTTTAGATATCATCGCTTTAGAAGAGTTATATCCTAAAAATTTATGCTGGATTGCCAAAAAAGAATTAGGAGAAATTCCTATTTTCAAAGTTGCTATGAAAAAACCAAAACTTCTTTGTATAGATAGAAAAAATCCGCGTGATTTAGTACGAGTTTTAAAAGAAGCAAAAGAAAGAATTAGTGAAGATAGGGTTTTGGCTATTTTTCCAGAAGGAACTAGATCTAAAAATGAAAAAATGCTTAAATTTCAAAGTGGAGCAAAAATTTTAAGTGAAAAATTAAATCTTAAAGTTCAACCCATTTTAATTGTGGATTCTGCAAAAATTTTAGACACAAAAAGTTTTAGTGCAAGCAGCGGAGTGCTTAAAATCATTTGTATGGATTTAGTCGATATAAATGATGACAAATGGCTTGAAAAGACCAGAAAAAAAATGCAAGAATTACTCGATCAAGAAAGAGCTAAGCTTTGCTAAATACCCTTTTAGTTGTTGGTTTTGGGGGATTTATAGGAGCAATCTTAAGAATGCTTTCTATTAATTTAGTGAATAAATTTTTTCCTTATTCTATCAGCTTTGGAACTCTTTTTGTTAATGTTTTGGGTTCTTTTATCATAGGATTTTTGTTTTCTTATGCACAAAATAAAGGTTTATCTCCTTTACTTAAAAGCTTTATAAGTACAGGTTTTTTAGGAGCTTTTACAACTTTTTCTACTTTTTCTTATGAAAATTTACTTCTTTTGCAAAGTGGAAGTTGTTTTCATTTTGCGTTAAATATTATCTTAAATGTCTTTCTTTGTTTATTTGCCGCATGGCTTGGTTTTATAATTTTCAAATAAATCTTTAAATTTACTTTAGAATTTGTATTTTTTGCTAAAATACCACTTTAAAAAATCACAAAGGAGACTAAAATGCAATTTCAAACCGAAGTAAATCAGCTTTTACAGCTTATGATACACTCTTTATATTCTAATAAAGAAATTTTTTTAAGAGAACTTATTTCAAACTCAAGTGATGCTTTAGATAAGCTTAATTTTTTAAGCGTAAGTGATGATAAATATAAAAGCTTAAAATTCGAACCTAAAATTGAAATCAAAATTGATAAAGATAAAAAAACTTTAAGTATTAGTGATAATGGTATAGGTATGGATAAAGATGATCTTATCAACAACCTTGGAACCATAGCAAAAAGCGGTACTAAAAGCTTTTTAGAAAATTTAAGCGGTGATGCTAAAAAAGATTCTCAACTCATAGGACAATTTGGAGTAGGTTTTTATTCTGCTTTTATGGTGGCTAGTAAAATCGAAGTTTTAAGCAAAAAAGCTTTAGATGATAAAGCTTATCTTTGGAGTTCTGATGCAAATGGTTATGAGATTGATGACGCAAGCAAAGAAGAACAAGGCACAAGCATTACTTTATACTTAAAAGATGATGAGTTTGCTAATACTTATAAAATCGAAAGCATTATAGAAAAATATTCCAATCATATTCAATTTCCAATTTTCATGGAAAAAGAAGAATTTACTCCTGCTAAAGAAGGCGAAGAAGAAGGAAAAACTGAACTTAAAATTTCTCAAATCAATAAAGCCAATGCTTTATGGAGAATGCAAAAATCAAGCCTTAAAGCAGAAGATTATGAAAGATTTTATGAGCAAAATTTTCATGATTCAAACAAACCTTTATTTTATCTTCACACTAAAAGTGAAGGAAAATTAGAATACAATTCTTTATTTTTCATACCACAAAATGCACCTTTTGATTTATTTCGTGTGGATTATCAAAGTGGCCTAAAACTTTATGTAAAACGTGTATTTATCAGTGATGACGATAAAGAACTTTTACCAACTTATTTGCGTTTTGTGCGTGGGATTATCGATGTAGAAGATTTGCCGCTTAATGTAAGTCGTGAAATTTTACAAGAAAATCAAATTTTAAAAGGTGTTAAAGAAGCTAGCGTTAAAAAGATTTTAGGTGAACTTGAAAAACTCAAAAACAATGATAAAGAAAAATACTTATCTTTCTTTAAAACTTTTGGTAAGGTATTAAAAGAAGGACTTTATGGTTTTGGCGGAGAAAAAGACAGTCTTTTAAAACTCATGCTTTATAAAAGCACTAAAGGTGAAAATTTACGCTCTTTAGAGGAGTATAAAAATGACCTTCAAGGCGAACAAAAGGAAATTTTTTATATAGCAGGAAATAATGAAAGTTTATTAAGAACTTCTCCTTTACTTGAAGAGTATAAACAAAAAAATATAGAAGTTTTACTTATGGATGATGAGATTGATTCTTTGGTAACTCCTATGCTAGAATTTGAAGGTTTAAAATTTGTAGCCATCAATCAAGTAGAAGATAAAAATGAACTAAGCGATGAAGAAAAAAATATTTTTGCTCCACTTGTAGCTAAATTTAAAGAACTTCTAAAAGATCAAGTTGAAGATGTAAGACTAACCAGTCGTTTAAAAGATAGCCCAAGTTGTATAGTTTATGATAAAAATAAACCTGATTTTGCTATGCAACAACTCTTAAAACAAATGGGTCAAGAGCAAAATTTCAAACCTATTTTAGAAATCAATCCAAAACACGCTATTTTTACAGGTCTTAAAAACAACGAAAATTTTAGTGCAGATATAGCAACACTAGTTTTAAATATGGCAAAACTAAGCGAAGGTATGGGGGTGGATAATCCTGCTGAATTTAATGCAAGTCTTACAAAAATTATCAATAAGGCTTTTTCATGATAGAAAATATCCCTGCAAGTCTTTGGACAAAGCAAGATTTAAACGCATATCAAATTTTTGATGTGCGTACTCCTTTAGAATGGGAAGAAGGTATTTTACCTAATGCGCAATGTGTGGCTTTATATGATAATCAAGGGCTTTTAAATGCTAAATTTTTAGATGAATTTCAAAGCAAAAGAGATGAAAGTAAAAAACTTGCTTTTATTTGTCGTAGTGGCCATAGAAGCATGGTTGCAGCTGAATTTATAGCTGAAAAATTGGGACTTGAAAGCATCAATTTAGATGGCGGAATGCTAGCCCTTAAGGGTTATTAATGCTAGGAATTTATTTACTCATAGCAGCTTTGTCTTTTTTAGCTCTTTATTTTGCTGTTAAAAAGCTTACTTTAAATATAGACGAGCAAACCCTTTTAGAGCCTATTAAAATGGATGTTTATCCGAAATTTTGCGATTTAATCGATGAAAAAATCAGAGAATTTAAAGAAAATGTCCAAAATACTAATTTAGCATTAAAAAATTCTGATCAAAAAGATGAATTTTTAGAAAAACTTGGGGATTTAAGCAGAGAGTTGACTTTCATACAAACCATGAATTTAAGCAATAAAAACGATAGTATCTGGCAAAATGAACTTTTTTCTTTTTTAAAGGAATTAGAAAATTTATTGCTTGAGTATCTAGAAAAAGGCGAAGAAGAAGCCGAAAATTTAAGAGAATTTCTGATGAATGAATTTGAAAAACTAAAAGGTTAGGCATTGCAAGAGGAAAGAAATTCTTTAAAATATTTTAAATTTATTTCATGGAGTATTTTTACTTTAGTTCTGATTTTTATTTTAATTCGTTATGACGAGCTTGCCAATCTTTTAGCAGGAGTGGCAATACTTCTTATTGGAATGACTAATTTAGGTATAGGTTTTAAAGCTTTTAGTGGTGGTTTGCTTGAAAAAATTTTAGCGAAGTCAACCGATACAAAGATAAAAAGTATACTTTTTGGTACTTTAAGTACTTTAATTATGCAATCTTCAACTTTAGTTTCTATTATTACGATTTCTTTTTTGAGCGCAGGGCTTATTTCTTTGGGTGCGGGCATAGGGATTATTTTTGGAGCAAATTTAGGAAATACGACAAGTTCTTGGCTGATTGTTGGTTTGACAAATATTAAAATTTCAATGCTAGCTATCCCACTTTTGATTATTGGAGTATTATTTTTCTTTCAAAAAGATAGTGTTTTAAAAGGTTTAGGTAATATTTTTATTGGTATAGGATTTTTCTTTTTGGGTGTGGATTATATTAAAAGTGGTTTTGAAAATTTTAAACATATAATTGATCTTTCTCGTTTTGATTTTGCTGGGTTTAAAGGAGTTTTTGTTTTTTTAGGATTAGGTGCTTTGCTTACAGGAGTTATACAATCAAGCACAGCTACAATGGCTATTATTGTCGCTGCTTTACTTGCAGGACAAATCAGTTTGGAAAATTCCTTAGCAGCAACTTTAGGCACTAGTGTTGGAGGAGTTGTAACGGCTGTTTTAGCTTCTTTAAGTACCAATATTGAAGGAAAGAAATTAGCGTTTGCAAATTGTATTTTTAATTTTGGTATAGCTTTTTTAATAGTGCTTATTTTTCCTTATTTTATACATTTTCTTAATTTTTTATCCATTGTATTAAACATAGAAGATATAGCTTTGAAAGTAGCATTATTTCACACTTTGTTTAATTTAATTGGTGTTGTGCTTTTTTCATTCTTTACTCCTCAAATTGTTCTTTTTTTAAATAAGATAGTAAAAGCTCCTAAAGATAAGAATAAAGACAAGCCTTTATATCTTGATAGTAGTTTGGTTAAGTTTAGTGACACAGCCATCGAAGCTTTAAGGAAAGAAAGCGAGCATCTTTATAACAATACCTATGCAATTGTTGCTCATGCTATAGGTTTTAGTCGTAAAGATATACAAAGTGATAAAAGTTTTAAAGAAATTTTAGAAAATAAAAAGTGGTTTAGTAAAAATGTGGATTTGGACTATTTGTATCAAACTAGGATAAAGGTTCTTTTTGAAGCTATTATCGATTTTTCAACTAAAGCACAAGTTTATATTAACGATGAAACAAAGAATCATAAAATTTTTACCTTTAAGATGGCAGCTAAAAATTTAGCCGAAACAACTAAAAATTTAAAAATTATCCAAGCAAATATTAAGAAATATTCTAGTTCTTCTAATGAATTTTTGGCTTTAGAGTACAATAAAATTAGATCGAATTTAGGAGAGCTTTTAAGAAGTATTGAAGAGCTTAGAGTGGTTGAAGATCGTGAAAAGCTTTATTTGATTATTAAAAATCTTCAAAAAGGAAAAGAAATTTTAAAAGAAATCGATACTTTAACCTTGAGCAATGTTGAACATCTTATTGCAGTAAGAAAAATCACAACAGCTGAAGGAATTTCAATACTTAATGATACAACTTTTGCTGCTAAGATTGCTGAAGAACTTATAGGTGCTGTTGAGGTGATATTTTCTAAAGATATATCAAACTAGTTGTTTGTGCTAGTTTGGTTATTGTCTTGTATAGGCGTTAGAAATTCTTCATTGATTAAAATATCAACAACATCTTTAAACATAGGCAAAGCACTTTGTGCAGCATAATAACTATAAGGTTTAGTAGGATGTCTTACGAGAACTCCTATGGTATAGGCGTGATTTAAATCATTTGCAAAACCAAAAAAGGATGCATTGTAGCGATTTGAGGTATAACCTTGTCTTTCGGCTATTCTTGCCGTTCCTGTTTTACCTCCTGCAATAATACCTTGTGTAATTGCCTTTTTTCCTGTTCCTTTTTCTATAACATTTATAAGAACATTTTGCATCGTTTTAGCGGCTTCGCTAGAAAGAATTTTTTCTTTTTTTATATCATCATCAAGATTTGTAAAGCGTCCATTTTGATAGAATTTTTCAGCTAAACGTGGTGTGATATAAAACCCATCATTGTTGAAAACATTATAAGCTGCAAGGAGTTGTATAAAGGTTGTTTTAAGTCCATAGCCATAACTTAAAACAGATTTTTCTATATCTCTTAAGCGCTTAGAATTTGGAATTTCTCCTTTTTGTTCATAGGGTAGATCAATACCACTTTTTTCGCCAAATTTAAATATTTTAAGTCCTGATACGATTTCTATATTGTTAAGCCTTTTAGCAATTTGTATCATGCCTATATTTGAAGAATATCTTATAACTTCCTCCATAGTCATTTTGTCCATTTTGTGATCGTCTTTGATGGTGAAACGTCCTAGCTTGTAAGAACCGCCATAAGTATTAATCACTTCATCCATTTTTATTTTACCAAGTCTTAAGGCTGTTGTAAAGATAAAAGGTTTGATAACAGAACCTGCTTCATAGCCGTATTCTATAGCGCTTGCATTAAGAACTGATAGATCTTTTCCACGATTTTGCGGATCATAGCGCCTTGAGCTTGCTAGAGCTAAAATTCTTCCTGTTTTGCTTTCCATTACTCCAACTATGATTTCATTGGCTTTTAAATCCTCATTTCTTTGATCTATAGCTTTCTCTATACTTTTTTGTAGTTTTAAAGAAAGATTTAAATATAAATCACAACCATTGATCTTTTTTTGTTGTAGTGAATTTAGATTTAAAATAATATTTCCACCTATATCTTTAAGTCCTTGAATTTTTTCATTTTGAACAGGACTTAGACATTCATCGTAGTATTTTTCTAAACCTTTAACTCCTATATTTTTTAAAATTCCACTTTCTGGATCTAATATCATTTTGGTATAACCGATAATAGGAGTAAAAGAATCTTTTGACATGTAAATTCTATCTTCTTCATGTTCGATGATATTTAATCCTCTTGTTTCAACTCTTCCAGAGTTGTTTGTAAAAGCTTTGAAAAAACCTTGTATATAAAGTTTTTTAGCAAGGTCTTTAAGATAGCTTGCTTGCTTGGAATCTAAGTTTTGCAAAAGAACAAAATTATAAGAGCGTTTTTTTTGATTTTGCATTCTTTTTTTAATATCTGCTACTTGATCGTTACTTATCCCACTATAAATTTGAAAAAGCTTTAAAAATAGATCAAATTTATCTTTGTTAATACTTCTAAGATCAATTTCAGCGCGATAAATTTGTTTAGAACTTGTGATAGTAAAATTATCTTTAGTTATAATCGATCCTCTTAGAGCAAGAGCGTATTGATCTTTTTCGGTGTTAGGTATATGACGTTTTGATGTAAGAAAAAAAGTAGAGCTGATAAAAATAATCATAAACAAAAGTGCCATGCAGTAGGCAAAGGCAACTTTTGAAACCCTATTTTTTTTATATTCTTGCATTAGGGTTTAAATTTGAGTTCTTGTGATTTCTTTATAAGCACTGATCGCTTTATTTCTTACTTCTAGCATAAATTTCATGCTGCTTTCAGCTTTAGTGATAGCTATAGCTGCTTGATGTAAATCTTTTACTTGTCCTGTGGCAATGTCCGTCATTGCAGCTTCTCCACTTTCTTGTGCTTTATTTAAATCATCGATTTCATTTTTAAGCATCTTGGCAAATTCATCACCAATTCCTCTGGAATTTTGACTTTTGTTGGTATTTGAAATATTATTATTTAATCTTAAATCATTAATATTGTTCATTTTTTATTATCCTCTTAATAAATCAATCGCACTTTGAGCTATAGTTTTTGCACTTGTAAAAGCACTTACATTGGCTTGATAAGCTCTTGTAGCTTCAATTAAATCTGCCATTTCAATAACAGGGTTTACATTTGGATACGCTACATAACCTTCAGCATTTGCATCAGGATGGCTTGGATCATACTTCATACGAAAATCTTTGTCATCTCTGACCACTTTATCCACTACAACACTTTGAATAGCGGGTTTAGCCTCTTCTGGTGAACTTGGATCATTTAAAGGATTTTCATATTTTAAAAAATTATTATCTTTGTTAATTTGCTCATTTAAAAGCTTATCAAAATCTGTTGCTTTAAAGATCACTTCGCGTCTTCTATAAGGCCCACCTTCAGCTGTTCTTGTAGTGTTTGCATTAGCTATATTAGAGCTAATAACATTCATTCTAAAACGTTGAGCACTTAAACCATAACCACTAATATCAAAATCACTTAAGTATGCCATAATTTACCTTTAACTTAATTTAGAGCTTGCATCAAGTATAGAGCTAAAGATATTGCTTTGTCTTCTTAAAACTCCATCAAGAGCTGTTATCATAACTGTATTTTTACTCATTTCTGTAGTTTCTACATCTAGATCAACAGTATTTGCATCATTTCTTGCTAAATGACCATCTCTTAAGTAAATAGTAGATTTATTAGGATCAGGGAATTTCCAAGGTTTTTGATGCCCTTCTTCAGTTACAGCTAATTGCAATTCTTTATTGTCATTTTTTTTGAAAATTTCATTTGCACGATTTACCAAAGCTGTTTCAAATTCAATATCTCTTGCTTTATAAAAAGGAGTATCAACATTTGCAAGATTGGCATTGATGAGTTGATTTCTTAGATTTCTACCCGCTAAAGCACCAGTGACTAGTTCTTTTGATTTAAATGGGTTAATCATTTTTTATCCTTTTTATAATTTTTAATATTAACAAGCAAATACCGTTCCAATTTAACTATTTTGTATAAAAATATCAAAATTATTTTCCTTTTTGTAAATTTATGGCTTTATTGTGATCATCTATATTTGTGCTAAAAATATGAACCCCAGTATTTTTATCACGCACAAAATATAAATAATCTGTCTTTAAAGGAAAAATAGCTGCACGAATAGCAGCTAAAGAAACATTGCAAACCGCTTCTTTGGGCAATCCTGTAAATTTATAGGTATTATAAGAGCTATTATCTTGTCTTATTCTTTGTGGGGTAACTTTTACATGGGAGTAAATTCCATAATTTAAAGTTCCATCCATTTGAAGCTTCATACCTTTTTTAAGTCGATTGTAAATTACACTTGCAACTATAGGCATTTCATTTTCATTAGCAGCTTCTTTTTGTATTACAGAAGCGATGATGATATATTGGTGCCATTTTTTTGGATTATAATCACCGAAAATTTTCTCAGAAGTTTTTTTATTGGAAATTTCAGCATAGTTTAAAAGCATTTGAATGAGTAGATTTTCTGTAATGCCTTTTGGGATTTTATAAGTTTCTGGTAAAAAAACTCCTTCATCATAAGGAGCTTGAGCTTGAAATTCTTTTAAAAGTATATCTTTATCAAGTCCAAGTTGTTTGGCTGCTTGTTCTAAAAAGATTACGCTTGTTTCTCCTGGGATAAGAGTAATGGTTTGAAGTGCTGCTTTAGCAATAGTAAGTTTATGTAGAAATTCAGCCCTATTTAAATCTTTAGTACCTATGTTGATCCAGCCTGATTGGGGGTGTCCTAAAAAAAATAAAATATATTTATCAATACTACTCATCTGATATTTATTTTGCTTTAAATATGTTATAATTTGAGAAATTGAACCTTGGGGAATAAATACCACAGAATTGCTTTTTAAAGGCTGAGTTAGATAATAAAAAATCCCCAAAAACAATATCAAAAAGAAGTTGCGTATGAAAAAGAAAATTTTATATATTGTTGTATTTTTTGTTGTGTTTATATTAGCTTTGTTTATAGTGCTTAAAAATGGGATTGTCATCTCTAGTATCCAATTTGATTTTTTAAAATTAGAACAATTATATATTAAATTAGATAAAAAATTAATTGTACGAGCAAAAAATATCACTATAAATGAGACTCAAAATTCCGAAATTTCATCACAAACTCACTCTTCTGATAATGCTTCAACAGAGATTTTAAAAATAACAAAAAATTTAAAATATCTATATACTTTTGTTGAAGAGATTGATATACAAAATTTAAATATAGAAGATAATCATGTGCGTATTTTATTTAAAGATAATGAATTTTTTATAGATAATGATTTATTATTTTTAAAATTAACATTACAGCGTCAAAATAAAGAACTTATAGCTGATATTAAAAAACTTTTATTAAAAGATTATGATTTAAATATTGATGGAAATTTAAGTATCAATACTAAGAGCGAGTTTTATTATTTTCAAGGTAGAGCAAGCGGAGAATTGCTTGACTTTAACGCAAGTATCTCTTACAAAGATAAAAATTTAGCTTATAAAATAGAAGATTTAAACATTAGAAATATTACGGAAATTTTTAAAAGAGTTAATAAAAGAATAGAACTTCCGCAGAGTTTAAATCTCTGGGTGGCATATAAGGCTAAGGGAGAATTTTATCATTTGGATTATTTGCAGGGCTTTATAGATTTTGCTAAAAATAATTATTATTTAGATAATATTAACGCATCAGGTTATGTTAATAATGTCAAAGTTCGTTTGGATGATAAAATGAATGCTATTGAAATTCCAAAACTCGATTTAAATTTAAACAAACAAAAACTTGATTTTGTTTTTAATAAAGCTTTCTATAATGGTGCTGATTTAAGTTCTAGCAAGGTTTATCTATATGATTTGTTCGATGAAAAAAAAGCTGGGATTTATTTGCGTATTAAGTCTGGTAATCTAAAATTTGATGAAAAACTTGCTAAAGCTTTAGAGGATTATCATTTTTCATTACCTTTTTATCAAAAAAGCGGAAAAATTAAAAGTGATTTGGAGCTTAAAATTGATTTTCATGATAAGGGTGAAATTTCTTATAGTGGTATTTTAGCTTTAGAGAATGCTAGTATTTCTTTGGCTGATTTTAATATTACAAAAGCATTTGTAATATTAAATCAAAATGATTTAAATATAGAAAATGCTAGTGTTAAAAATAGCTTTTTAGAGGCTGATTTTAATGCTAAATTTGACTTACAAAAACAGCAAGGAAATTTCAATACTCAGATTTCAAGGCTTTATTTTGATAATGGAGAGCTTTTAGATTTAAAAAATCAAAATGTAGAAGTAAAATTAGATTATTCGCAAAATGTTAACATTAGTATTCCTCAGTGGAATTTGATTTTAAATTTTAAAGATGGATTTGAGGCTAATCTTAATAATCCTAAGATTTTATTTTCATTTTCTCCATTACTTAAAAAGTTTGGGTTTATCGATGCTAAAAATGTTTATTATAAAACTTTAAATTTTAAAGATTTTAATGCAAGCGTTAATGATGCTTATTTTAAAAATAATTTACTTATCAACGGTCAAACTCCTTATGAAAATGATAGCTTTGATATTGTAAAAAATAAGGGCATTATCGAAATTCATACTCAAAGTGATACAGCAAGTGCTAAAATAAGTTCTGATAATAAAGAAATTCATTTAAAAAATTTAAGTTATATTTATAGAGAAGATTCTTCAAATTCAACATTTGATATTTCTACTAATACCCAAAATATTAGTTTTGGTGGAGCAAATGTAGCTTTAATTTTGCCAGATTCTAATAAAACTTTGGCTTTTGATAGGGTAGAGGCTGATTTAAAAGGCAATGCTTTGGATCTTAAAGGTTCTAGAGGAAATGCAAAATTTGATCTTTATTATTCTTCTAATGATTTAAATTTAAACATTAGCAATATTGATGATAATTATTTAAATGAATTTTTGCAAAAACAAGCTGTTCAAGATGGAGTATTTAACTTAAGTATAAAAGGAAGTGGATTGGAGTATTTTGATGGACAGATCGATTTTAAAAATACTTATGTGAAGGATTTAAAAGGTATAAATCAGCTTATTTCCTTTATCGATACTGTACCAAGTTTATTAATGTTTAAATCTCCAACTTTTAATCAAAAAGGTTTAAGCTTACATGATGGAAAGATTATTTTTAATAGAAAAAAAGATCTTTTGAGTGTTTCGGCTATTAATTTAAATGGCGATAGTGTAGATATATATGGTTTAGGATCAGCAAATTTAAGATTAAATACAGTGGATTTTAGCTTAGAGCTTAAAACTTTAAAATCAGCTTCAGAAGCTATATCCAAGGTTCCAATTTTAAATTATGTAATTTTAGGTAAAAATCAAGAAATTAGCACAAACTTAAAAATAGATGGAAGTATAGATGACCCTAAATTTCATACCGAAATTTTAACAGACACTCTAAAAACTCCTTTTAATCTTATTAAAAATATCATACAACTTCCTGCTAATTTACTTAATTAAAAATATTTAAAGTTTGTTTGAAAACTAAAACAAACTTTAAACTTACTCTTGCATTTTTTTTTATTTGTAATATACTTAAAAATGAAAATAAAAATAAGTATTTTAAAGGACTAAAAATGCAAATTACTTATACCTTAACAGATGAGTCGCCAGCTCTTGCGACTTATTCGTTTTTACCTATAGTGAAAGCTTTTTTAAGTAGGGCGCATATAGGAGTAAAAACCTCAGATATTTCTTTATCTGGAAGGATTTTAGCTACCTTTAGCGAGTATTTAAAAGAGGAACAAAGATGTGAAGATGCTTTGGAGCTTTTAGGCGAGCTTGTAAAAAGATCAGATGCAAATCTTATTAAAACTCCAAATATTTCAGCTTCTATTCCTCAGCTTAAGGCAGTGATTAAAGAATTGCAAGATAAGGGTTACATGTTACCAAATTACCCAGATGAGCCAAAAAATGATGAAGAATTGCAAATTAAAACAAAATATCAAAAAGTTTTAGGTTCAGCGGTTAATCCTGTGTTAAGACAAGGAAATTCAGATCGTCGTTCAACAAAAGCGGTAAAAGACTATGCAAAAAACAATCCTTATCGTGTGGTTGAGTTTAATCCAAACTCAAAAACTCGTGTTTCTTACATGAAAGAGGGGGATTTTTTCTCTAATGAAAAAGCGGTTTTAATCGATCAAGATTGTGTGGCTAATATAGAATTTACAAGTATTGATGGTAAAAGTGAAATTTTAAAAGAGGGTTTAAAGCTTGAAAAAAATGAAATTTTAGATGCTACTTTTATGGATGTGCAAAAACTTCAGGAATTTTATGCAAAAGAAATTAAAGCAAGCAAAGATGATGATGTGCTTTTTTCTTTGCATTTAAAAGCTACAATGATGAAAGTAAGCGATCCTATACTTTTTGGTTATGCGGTAAAAGTATTTTTTAAAGAATTATTTATCGAATTTCAAGATGAATTTGAAAAATTAGGTATTAATCCAAATAATGGTTTAAGTGAGCTTTTAAGTAAGATCGAAAATTCAAGCAAAAAAGATGCAATTTTAAAAAAATACAATGAAATTTTAGCTAAATCTGCTGATATTTCTATGGTAAATTCAGATAAAGGCATTACAAATCTTCATGTTCCAAGCGATGTTATCGTTGATGCTTCTATGCCTGCAATGCTTAAAAATGGCGCAAGATTGTGGGATAAGGAAGGTGAGGAAAGAGATACAAATGCCGTAATTCCTGATCAAACTTACGCAACTATTTATGAGGCGGTTATTGAAGATTTACATAAAAATGGCACTTTAAATCCTTCAAAACTTGGCAGTGTATCTAATGTAGGCTTAATGGCTAAAAAAGCTCAAGAATACGGTTCTCATGATAAAACTTTTGTGGCTAAGGAAGAGGGGACTTTTAAAATAGTTTCTAACAGTAAAGTTTTATTAGAACATAAGGTTAGAAAGGGCGATATTTATAGAGCTAATCAGGCTAAATTTGATGCGGTGTTAAATTGGATTGATTTAGGTATAGAAAGATCAGAACTTAGTGGAGCCGAGGCCATTTTTTGGTTAGATAGCAAAAGATCTAGTAATAAAATCATGATAACTTTGGTACAAAATCGTTTAAAAGAAAAGGGTAAAAATATAGCTATTTTAGCTCCAAAAGAAGCTTGTTTAAGAAGTTTAGAGTTAATCCGAGAAGGTAAAGATGTTATTTCTATCACGGGTAATGTTTTAAGGGATTATTTAACTGATCTTTTTCCTATTCTAGAGCTTGGAACAAGTGCAAAAATGCTTTCTGTTGTGCCTATGTTAAATGGTGGAGCTATGTTTGAAACAGGAGCAGGGGGTTCAGCACCTAAACAAGTAGAACAATTAGTCGAAGAAAATCATCTGCGTTGGGATAGTTTGGGTGAATTTTTGGCCTTGCAAGCAAGTTTGGAATTTTATGCAAATAAATGTAGCAATCATAAAGCTAAGGTTTTGGCGGAATGTCTCGATGAGGCTATAGGCGAATGGCTTGAAAATAATAAAGCTCCATCAAGAAAAGTTAAAGAAGATGATAATAGAACAAGTCATTTTTATTTAGCAATGTATTTTGCAAATTATTTAGCAAGACAAGCAAGTGATATGGAGCTTCAAAGCTTTTTTAAAGATATTGCCCTAGAGCTTTCTTCTAATGAAGAAAAAATCAGAGCTGAATTTAACGATGCACAAGGTGTGAAAGTGGATTTGGGTGGGTATTATAAATTTGATGATGAAAAAGCAAATAAAATTATGCGCCCAAGTGCAACTTTTAACGCTATTTTAGAAAAAATAGGACAAAGATGAAAATCACTATTATAGGGGCTGGCAATGTAGGCTCAAGCGTAGCTTATGCTTTGATTTTAAGAGAGATAGCAAATGAAATTGTTTTAGTAGATATCAATGAGGATTTACTTTATGCAAAAGAACTAGAGCTTACTCAAAGCATAGCTGCTTTAAATTTAAATATAGATTTACTTTGCACTAAAGATTATACTTATACTAAAAATTCAGATATAGTGCTTTTTAGTGCAGGTTTTGTTAGAAAAGATGGGCAAAGTAGAGAAGAATTGCTTCAGTTAAATACAAGTATTATGCTTGATTGCGCTAAAAAAATTAAAGATTTTACAGAAGATCCACTTTTTATTATTTTAACCAATCCTGTGGATTTTCTACTTAATACTCTTTATGAAAGCGGAATTTTTTCATCAAAGAAAATTATAGCCATGGCAGGAGTTTTAGACAATGCAAGATTTAAGTATGAGCTTGCCAAAAAACTTAATGTCAAAATGTCAAGCGTGGATACAAGACTTATTGGTTTTCATAATGATGATATGGTTTTGGTAAAATCTTACGCAAGTGTTAAAAATAAAAATATAAGCGAATTTTTAAATGAAGAAGAATTTGATGATTTGGAAAATGAAGTTAAAACAGGTGGAGCTAAAGTAATCAAACATCTTAAAACTTCAGCTTATTTAGCTCCCGCTAGTGCTTGTATAAGAATGCTTGAGTCTATAAGAAGTGGAGAGTTTTTACCTATGAGTGTGATTTTACATGGAGAATTTGGAGTGCAAAACAAAGCCTTAGGAGTGATGGCAAGATTAGGACTTGAAGGTGTGATTGAAATCATGAGATTAGATCTTAGTTTGCAAGAAAAAGACAAATTAGAAAAATCTTTAATCAAATATCAATATAAAGGAGAATAAATGAACATACATGAGTATCAAGCAAAAGCAATTTTTGCAGATAATGGTATCCCTACCTTAAAGGGAAAAGTTGCATTTAGCGTAGATGAAGCTGTGGCTAATGCTAAAGAATTAGGTGGTAGTGTTTGGGCAGTTAAAGCTCAAATTCATGCAGGAGGTCGTGGTCTTGGTGGTGGTGTAAAAATCGCTAAAAATTTAGATGAGGTAAAAGATTACGCAAGTAAAATTTTAGGAATGAATTTGGTAACTCATCAAACAGGAACTGAAGGTAAGCTCGTGCAAAAACTTTATATAGAAAGTGGTGCTAATATAGTAAAAGAGTATTATTTGGCTATTTTATTTAATAGAATGGCAGAGCAAATTACCATTATCGCTTCAAGTGAAGGAGGGATGGATATAGAAAAAGTAGCCAAAGAAAGCCCTGAAAAAATTGCAAAAGTAGGCATTGATCCACAAATTGGATTTAAAATGTTTCATGGACTTGAAGTAGCGAGATTTTTAGGACTTGATAAAGATGAAGGCAAAAAACTCATTTCCATGATAGCTAAACTTTATAAGCTTTACATGGATAAAGATATGAATATGCTTGAAATCAATCCTTTAATTAAAACTGCAGAAGGGGATTTTTATGCCCTTGATGCAAAATGCAGTTTTGATGATAGTGCACTTTATCGTCATCCTGAAATTGCTGAACTTAGAGATATTACCGAAGAAAATCCTGCTGAAAGAGAAGCGGCTGAATTTGGTTTAAGCTATGTGAAATTAGATGGAGATGTAGCTTGCATGGTAAATGGCGCGGGTTTAGCAATGGCAACTATGGATATTATTAATTATAGCGGTGCAAAACCTGCAAATTTCTTAGATGTAGGTGGGGGAGCTTCTCCTGAAACTGTTGCAAAGGCTTTTGAAATCATTTTAAGAGATAAGAATGTAAAAGTTATATTTATCAATATCTTTGGCGGTATTGTTCGTTGTGATAGGATAGCAAATGGAATTTTAGAAGCTACTAAGAATGTTGAGGTAAATATTCCAATTGTAGTGCGTCTTGATGGTACTAACGCAGCAGAAGCAAAGACAATTTTAGATAATTCAAATCTTAAAAATATCAAAGCAGCAACCAATCTTAAAAACGGTGCAGAGCTTGTAAAAAGTTTAGTAGGATAAGGATGGAAAATGAGTATATTGGTTAATAAAAATACAAAAGTAATAGTTCAAGGTTTTACAGGTAAAGAAGCAACTTTTCACGCTGAGCAATGCATGGCTTATGGTACAAATATAGTTGGAGGTGTTACTCCTCATAAAGGTGGACAAACTCATTTAGGTAAACCAGTTTTTGATACTGTTGCAGATGCGGTTAAAGCAACAAAGGCTGATGTGAGCTTGATTTTTGTGCCTGCTTTTGCTGTGGGTGATAGCGTGGTTGAAGCAGCTGATGCTGGTATTAAGCTTGCAGTTGTAATCACAGAGCATACGCCTGTAAAGGATATGATGTTTGCTAAGCAATATGCTAATAAAAAGGGTATGAAGATCATTGGGCCAAATTGTCCAGGTATTATCACTTCTGAAGAATGTAAGTTAGGTATTATGCCAGGTTTTATTTTTAAAAAAGGTTGCGTGGGGCTTATTTCAAAAAGTGGAACTTTAACTTATGAAGCTGCTAATCAGGTAGTTCAAGGTGGTTATGGAATTTCTACTGCAGTAGGAATTGGCGGTGATCCTATTATAGGTCTTGCTTATAAAGAACTTTTAAGTGAATTCCAAAAAGATGATGAAACTAGGGCTATTGTAATGATAGGTGAAATTGGCGGTAGTTTGGAAGTGGAAGCAGCTAAATTTATTAAAGAAAATATTAGCAAACCTGTGGTAGCATTCATTGCAGGTGCAACTGCTCCAAAAGGTAAAAGAATGGGGCATGCAGGTGCCATAGTAGGAAGTGCTGATGAAAGCGCTGCAGCTAAAAAAGAAGCTTTAAAAAGCTATGGAATTCATGTGGTGGATTCTCCGGCTTTAATTGGTGAAGAAATTCAAAAAATATTAGGTTAATAAAGGAAAAAACATGAGTATGACAGCTCCAAAAGATACACCTGTTTGGGTAGATGAGTATAGATGTAAAGCATGCAATATTTGTGTTAGCTATTGCCCCGCTGGGGTTTTAGCTATGCGCGATGATGTGCATGCAGTTTTAGGACAAATGATAGAGGTAGTACACCCTGAATCCTGTATAGGCTGTACCGAGTGTGAGACACATTGCCCTGATTTTGCTATTATGGTGGCAAAAAGAGATGAATTTAAATTTGCCAAACTTACTGCTGAGTCTAAAGATAGAGCTGTAGCCGTAAAAAATAACAAATACAAAAAATTAGCATAGGAAAAATAATGAGAGAAGTTATAGCAACAGGTAATGTTTTAATCGCCAAAGCTGCGATTGATTGTGGATGTAAATTTTTTGGAGGCTATCCTATTACCCCTAGTAGTGAGATAGCTCATGAATTAAGCCATATGCTTCCTGCAAATGATGGAACTTTTATACAAATGGAAGATGAAATTTCAGGTATTAGTGTGGCTATTGGTGCGGCAATGAGTGGAGTAAAATCCATGACTGCAAGCAGTGGTCCTGGAATTTCTTTAAAAGCAGAGCAAATAGGACTTGCATTTATTGCCGAAATTCCACTTGTGATTGTAAATGTTATGAGAGGTGGTCCTTCAACAGGTCTTCCAACCCGTGTAGCACAAGGAGATTTGTTTCAGGCTAAAGCACCAACTCATGGGGATTTTGCAAGTATTGCTATTGCTCCTGCAAGTCTTGAAGAAGCTTATACAGAAACCATTAGAGCGTTTAATTTAGCTGAAAAATATATGACTCCAGTATTTTTACTTATGGATGAAACTGTAGGGCACATGAATGGTAAAGCGGTTTTACCTGATTTAAAAGATATTAAAGTGTATAACCGTAAAAAATTTGAAGGAGATAAAAAGGATTACAAACCTTATGCAGCAGGAGAAAATGAGCCTGCAACTTTAAATCCTTTCTTTACAGGTTATCGTTATCATGTTACAGGACTTCATCATGGAGATATAGGTTTTCCAACTGAAGATGGAGTTATAGTGAAAAAAAATATGGAAAGACTCATAGGTAAAATAAAAAACAATCAAGAAGATATTTGTGCTTATGAAGAGTATATGCTTAATGATGCTGAATTTTTAATCATTGCTTATGGAAGCGTAAGTCGTTCAGCAAAAGAAGCTATACAAAGATTAAGAGAACAAGGGATTAAAGTGGGACTTTTCCGTCCAATTACTCTTTATCCAGTGGCTGAGAAAAAAATTGCTGAAGTTGTAAGCAAATTTAAAAAAGTAATGGTAAGCGAGCTTAATATGGGACAATATCTTGAAGAGATTGAAAGAGTAACTTCGCGTCGCGATTTTATTAGCTTACACCGTGCAAATGGTCGTCCTATCACTCCAAGTGAAATTATTGCTAAGGTAAAGGAGAATATATAAATGGCTTTTAATTATGATGAATATCTAAGAGTAGATAAAATGCCTACTCAGTGGTGCTGGGGATGTGGCGATGGTGTTGTTTTAAAATGTATTATCCGTGCGATAGAAAAACTTGGTTGGAATATGGATGATGTTTGTCTTGTTTCGGGTATAGGTTGTAGTGGTAGAATGAGTTCTTATGTAAATTGCAATACAGTTCATACTACTCACGGTAGAGCAATAGCTTATGCAACAGGTATTAAATTAGCCAATCCTAGCAAACATGTTATTGTAGTAAGCGGAGATGGCGATACTTTGGCAATTGGTGGAAATCATACCATACATGGTTGTCGTAGAAATATTGATTTAACCCACATTGTGATCAATAACTTTATCTATGGACTTACGAATTCTCAAACAAGTCCAACTACTCCAAAAGGTTTTTATACAGTAACAGCTCAATTTGGAAATATTGACCCTAATTTTGATGCGTGTGAATTAACTAAAGCTGCAGGAGCTTCTTTTGTGGCAAGGGGCAATGTGATTGAAGCTAATAAGCTTGAAAATTTAATTTACAAAGCTTTAGCACATAAAGGTTATAGTTTTGTAGATGTTTTTTCAAATTGTCATATCAATCTAGGCAGAAAAAACAAAATGGGTGAAGCTGTGGCTATGCTTGATTGGATTAAAAACCGTGTTGTAGATAAAGCTAAATTTGAAAGCATGGATTTTGAAGAAAGAAAAGATAAATTTCCAACAGGAATTTTACATGAGGATAATTCTCAGCCAGAATATTGCCATGCTTATGAAGAAGTGCGTCGTGCTGCTAAGGAAAAAAGAATGGTGGATTTAGGAGCTTTAAAATGAAATATCAATTAAGATTTGGCGGTGAAGGTGGACAAGGTGTTATCACCGCAGGAGAAATTTTGGCAGAAGCAGCTATTAAAGAAGGTCGCCAAGCTTTTAAGGCTTCTACTTACACTTCGCAAGTGCGTGGCGGTCCTACTAAGGTAGATATTATCATTGATGATAAAGAAATTTTATTTCCTTATGCTGTAGAAGGAGAGATAGATTTTATGCTTTCAACCGCAGATAAGGGTTATAAAGGTTTTCGTGGGGGTGTAAAAGAAGGAGGCATTATAGTTGTAGAGCCAAATTTAGTACATCCTGAAAGTGAAGATTATAAAAAATGGCAAATTTTTGAAATTCCTATTATTACCATAGCTAAAGATGAGGTAGGAAATGTGGCTACTCAATCAGTTGTAGCACTTGCAATTGCTGCTTATATGAGCAAATGTATAGATTTAGATGTTTTAAAAGAAACTATGCTTCATATGGTTCCTGCAAAAACTCGTGACGCAAATGCTAAAGCTTTTGATCTGGGTGTAAAATACGCTACTCAAGCAAAACCACATTCATGATAAATTCCGCACTATGCGGAATTTAACTTCTAAAATTTTATATATTGCAAATAAAATTTAAATTTTAATTATTTTAATTTAGCTACTTTTAACGATTAAAATTTTATAATCAAAAACTTATATTTTCAAGGAAAATTAATGGATTTTTTTGATGAAATGTTTAATAAAACTCCAAAAGAAAAATTTATAGAAATTATACAAAATGGAAATTTAGGAGCCTTAGAAAAAGTTTTTGAGGAATTTTTTGCTGATCATATTGCCATGATAGAACTTTTAGAAAAACAAGGTTTAACAGAAATGGATGTAAAAAATTTCATATTAGAAAATGGTGATTTCATAGAAGAAAGACAAAATGATATTTATATAGAATTAGGCGCAAAAATTTTAGGACACGAAGGCTAAAATTGTTTAAAATAAGCCCCTATCTAATTTGTATTTTTTTTATTTTTGGTAATGTTTTAGCATCTGAACCAACTTTTGATTATACTTATAAATTTATACTTAAAAAAGATGAGAGAGCTAGTGTGCAGATTAAAGAAATAGGCTATGAAGATAAGGTGCAAAATTTTGATTTTTATTGGACTTTGTTTGATAATACTAATATCATCGTACATTCGAAATTTCGCAAATATCCGCGTCAATTTGTGATGAGTTTAAGAAGAAATTTAGATTGGGTAACTCAAACTTTAATACCTGATTATACCAATCCACATATTGATAGAGCAAGACTGATTTTAGAATTTAGTGGTTATAATAAAGGTTTGGCAACTTTTACAGTTTATATAGAAGACAAGGAATCTCGTTTAATGGTAGAATTTTTAGATCCGAGAAAAAAAGCTTTACAAAATCCACCGCAAAACAATCAGGTTGTTCCTATGATTAATTTTAACGAACCTCAGGTAAAACCATTAACAAACAAAGAAAATAATAATAGCAATTAACAAGGAAAAGATAGTGCAAAAAATAGATGAATTAATAAAACAGTTTTTCCAAGAGCTTGACTATGAACCTATTTTAAATATGCTTTCAAATGTAAAATCAGGAAAGAAGTTACGTTCTAAATTATTATTAGCTATCGTAGATGAGAGTGAGATTGCTTTTAAAATTTGTGCAACTATAGAATTGATACATCTTGCTAGTTTGTTACATGATGATATTATCGATGAGAGTGAATTAAGGCGTGGAGCAAGATCTGTCAATGCTGAATTTGGTACAAAAAATGCTCTTATGTTGGGTGATATTTTGTATTCAAAAGCCTTTTATGAATTGAGCAAAATGGATGCTAGATTTGCAAGTATTATTTCAGATGCTGTTGTAAAGCTTGCTATAGGTGAACTTATGGATGTTGATTTGGGAGAGAAATTTAATATCAATAAAGAAGCTTATTTGAAAATGATTTATAATAAAACAGCTGTTTTGATCGAAGCAAGTGCGAGATGCGGAGCTATTTTGGCTGGATTATATGAAAAAGATTTTGCAGAATATGGAAAAAATTTAGGACTCGCTTTTCAGATGATTGATGATATTTTAGATATTAAGAGTGATGAAAAAATTCTTGGAAAACCTGCTATGAATGATTTTAAAGAGGGTAAGACTACCTTACCTTATATTTATCTTTATGAAAATTTACAAGAACAAGATAGGATATATTTGCAGACTTTATTTAAAAAAGATTTAAATGAAAATGAAAAAGAGTGGCTAAAAACTAAATTTGAAGAACAAAAAGCTTTGGAAAAAGCTATTTTAGAAGCTAAAACTTATGCAAAAAAGGCTAGCAAAGCGATTGAAAAATATGATAATAACAAGCTTAATGATATTATTAAAGCTATGATAGATAGGGAATTTTAATGTATTATTGTATATCTTTTACTCATAAAAATACAGATATTGCCTTAAGGGAAAAGTTAAGCTTTTCCAATGAAGCTAAAAAAAGTGAGTTTTTAAAAATTATCAGTACTCATAAAAATATTGAAGAATGTTTGGTTATAAGTACTTGCAATCGTGTTGAAATTGTTGCTTTTGTAAAAATGGCCTGTGCGGAGTTTATTGTTAAATCTTTGGCTTTGCTTTGTGATGTGGATAAAGATATTTTGCTTGAAAAAGCTGATATTTTTGAAGATAGTGGAGCAATCCACCATCTTTTTTCTGTAGCAAGTTCTTTAGATAGTTTGGTGATTGGAGAAACTCAGATAGCAGGGCAATTAAAAGA
This sequence comes from Campylobacter sp. US55, assembly GCF_004378955.1. Lineage (NCBI taxonomy): Bacteria > Pseudomonadati > Campylobacterota > Epsilonproteobacteria > Campylobacterales > Campylobacteraceae > Campylobacter > Campylobacter sp. US55. The sequence continues at coordinate 22,350 of NZ_RYYF01000010.1, read as the reverse complement.
TGCTTTTGCTTTTGCTGTAAAAAATAATTTTTGCGGAGTGCACCTTTCACGAGCAGTGCATAGTGCTTTTAAATGTGCTGCTAAGGTACGTAATGAAACTCAAATTTCTAAAAATCCTATTTCTGTAGCTAGCGTTGCTGTAGCAAAAGCAAAAGAACTTGCAGATTTAACGCAAAAAAAAGCTGTTGTTATTGGAGCTGGAGAGATGGGGGAACTTGCGGCAAAACATTTAATTGCTGCAAGTGCTAAAGTGATTATTTTAAATCGTGATTTACAAAAAGCCAAAGATTTGTGCGAGAGACTTGGTGTTTTAAGCGAATATGATAGTTTAGAAAATTTAAAAAAATATTTAAATCAATACGAGTTTTTTTTCTCAGCTACCAATGCACCAAATGCTATTATTACAAATTCTTTAATAGAAGAACTTCCTTACAAAAGGTATTTTTTTGATATTGCAGTTCCAAGGGATATTGATATCAATGAAAATGAAAATATATCTGTTTTTGCTGTAGATGATCTTGAGATTGTAGTTCAAAAAAATTTAGCACTAAGAGAACAAGAAGCTCGCATGGCTTATGGGATAATAGGTCGTGAAACAAGTGAATTTTTTAGGTATTTAAACGATTTGGCTTTGATGCCTATTATCAAAGCTATACGCTTGCAAGCTAAAGAATATGCAGATAAACAACTTGAAATTGCGTTAAAAAAAGGATATTTGAAAAAATCCGATAAAGAAGAGGCTAGAAAGTTGATTCATCAAGCTTTTAAGGCTTTTTTACACACGCCTACTGTAAATTTGAAACATTTACAAGGTAAAATGCAAAGTGATACAGTGATTAATGCTATGCGTTATGTTTTTGATTTACAAAATAATCTTGAAGGTTTAAATCAATATAAATGTGAATTTGATATGGAGAATAATGATGAGATTTACTAAATTTTATGCACCAAGTTTAAAAGAAGCGCCAAAAGATGCGAGTTTGCCTAGTCATATTTTTTTAACACGTGCGGGTTTTGTAGAACAAATTGGTAGCGGACTTTATAATTTCTTGCCTTTAGGAAAAAGAGTTTTGGACAAAATTAAAAATATAGTTAAAGAAGAAATGGATAAGGCTGGAGCACAAGAAGTAAATCTTAGTTTTATTACTCCTGCAAGTTTGTGGCAAGAAAGTGGGCGTTATAATGTTTTTGGAAAAGAACTTTTGCGTTTTAAAGACAGAAAAGAAAATGAATTTGTTTTAGGTCCAACACATGAAGAAGCTATGCTTTCTTTGGTAAAAAACAAAATCACAAGTTATAAACAACTTCCTTTGCATTTATATCAAATCGGACTTAAATTTCGTGATGAAGCAAGGCCTAGATTTGGACTTTTAAGATGTCGTGAATTTTTGATGAAAGATGGATATAGTTTTCATGCTAATGAAGAAGATTTAGGGCGTGAGTTTGAGCTTATGTATAAAACTTATTCTCAAATTTTACAAAGAATGGGACTTGATTTTAGAGCAGTTGAAGCTGATAGTGGGGCTATTGGTGGAAGCGGTTCTAAGGAATTTATGGTTTTGGCAAAAAATGGGGAAGATGATATTTTAATTTGTGAAAATTGTGATTATGCGGCTAATGTTGAAGCTGCAAAAAGAGCTAAAAAAATTTGTCAAGATGAGCGTCCTGAAGCAAATTATGCAAGTAAATTTCACACTCCAAATATTAAAACTATAGATTCTTTAGCGCAATTTTTTAAAATTAATGCTTTTTATACGATTAAAGCAGTGGTAAAAAAAGCTATTTATGAAAATGAAAGCAAATTAGTTGTGTTTTTTATAAGAGGAAGTGATGATTTACAAGAAATCAAGGCTCAAAATGCTTGCAATGCCCTTGAACTAGTCGATGCAAGCGAAGAAGAATTGGAAAAAGCTGGTTTAGTAGCTGGTTTTATAGGTTTTGTGGGATTAAAAGATATAGATTTTTATATAGATTTTGAGCTTGAAAACGAAAAACAAATGATTATGGGTGCGAATGAAAAAGATTATCATTTAATCGGCATTGATGTTGTAAATTTAAACAAAGATCGTTTTAAAGATTTGATTGAAGTTAAAGAAGGGGATTGCTGTGCTAAATGTGGAGCAAAATTAAAACAAAGCAAAGGTATAGAAGTAGGGCATATTTTTAAACTAGGACAAAAATATTCCAAAGCGATGAATGCAAATTTCTTAGATGAAAATGGCAAAAGTCAGCCTTTTTACATGGGATGTTATGGCATAGGTGTTTCACGCTTGTTGGCTGTAGCTATTGAAGCAAGTCATGATGAAAAAGGATGTATTTGGAATAAAACTTTAGCTCCTTTTGTGCTTGAAATTATTGTTTCAAATCTCAAAGATGAAAAGGCTTTAGAATTTGCCAATAAGCTTTATGAGGATTTAACCAATCTTGGATTAGAGGTATTGCTTGATGATAGAAATGAGCGTTTTGGGGTTAAAATGAATGATTTTGAACTTATGGGCTTTCCTTATGCGTTAGTTGTTGGTAAAGGATTAGAAAAGAATGAAATAGAGCTTATCCAAAGAGAAGGTTTGATAAAAGAACTTATAAAAACTGATGAACTTATGAAAATTCTTAAAAAGAAAGTGTTATGAATTATAAATTAAGTTTAAGTCCTTTGTTTGTACTTGAAATTATTGCAAGTGTGCTTTTTATAGTTTTTTTTGGTTTTGGTAATTTTTTGTTTTTCATACTTTTGAGTATGATTTTTGGGGTGGTTTTATTGGGTGTTTTTTGGAAAAATATGCTTGAATTTCAAATGGGTGGCTTAAAGGATATGTTAACACAATTTTCTTTTGTTATCGCAGGATTTTTGCTTGTTGTTCCAGGGATTATTACAAGTGTTTTTGGAATTTTTGTATTTTTCTTTGGTATTGCTTTGAAATTAATAACTAAATCAAAATATCAATACGCTAAGCAAGAGTATCAAAATTCTAATGAAGAAATCATTGATGTTGAAATTATAGAGGATAGAAAATGAAGCTTATTATCGCAACAAGAAAAAGTCAATTAGCCCTTTGGCAAAGTGAGCATGTAGCCCAAATTTTAAAAAATACACATCAAATTGAAGTGCTTTTAGAAGGTTTTAAAACAAAAGGTGATGTTTTGCTGGATTCTCCTTTGGCAAAAATTGGCGGTAAGGGACTTTTTACAAAAGAACTTGAAGAAAGTATGTTAAGAAAAGAAGCGCATTTGGCGGTGCATAGTTTAAAAGATGTGCCTAGTTTTTTTCCTAAAGGTTTAGTTTTGGCAGCGGTAAGTAAAAGAGAGCAAAGCAATGATGCCATGCTAAGTCAAAATTATAAAGATTTTCTTTCTTTACCAAAAGGTGCAAAAATAGGCACTACTAGTCTTAGACGCAAGATGCAGATTTTATTACTAAGACCTGATTTAGAGATTATTTCTTTGCGTGGCAATGTTAATTCTCGTATAGAGAAATTAAAAAATAATGATTTTGATGCGATCATTTTAGCTATGGCGGGAATTAAACGTTTAAACTTAGATAAGCAAGTGAATTTTGTTTATGAATTTAGCAAGGATGAGCTTATTCCCTCGGCTTCTCAAGGAGCTTTAGGTATAGAAAGCATAAATGATGAAAAAATTTTAGAACTTTTAAAATGTTTAAATGATGAAAATGCTTTGATTGAAACAAGCATTGAAAGAGAATTTATTGCTACTTTAGAAGGGGGTTGTCAAGTTCCTATAGGTATTAACGCAGAGCTTTTAGGAGATGAAATTTGTGTGCGTGCAGTGCTTGGACTTCCTGATGGAAGTGAAATTTTAAAAGATAAAAGAATGATTAAAAAGAATGATTTTAAAGGTTTTGGGGAGAGTTTGGCTAAGGAGTTTATTGCTAAAGGTGCTAAAGAACTTTTAAAAAAAGCTGAGAGCATGCTATGAAAGAATTTATTCAAATTTTAAAAGAAAATGATCTTTTAAGGGTAATTGAAGAGCCTGTAGATGTAGATCTTGAAATCGCTCATTTAGCTTATATAGAAGCTAAAAAAGGAGAAAAAGGTAAGGCTTTATTGTTTAAAAATCCTATAGATAAAAAATTAAATAAACAATATAAATTTCCTGTTTTGATGAATACTTTTTGCAATGAAAAGGCTTTAAATTTAGCTTTTGGGCGTGATTATGAAGAGGTGGCTGAAGAAATTTCAAAACTCACCAAGCTTCATATTCCTACGAGTTTTAAAGCAAAAATGGATTTTTTTATGAATTTGTTAAGTTTTAAAAATGTTCCTCCTAAAAGACTGAAAAAAAATAAAGCTTTGTATGATTATGAAATTTTAAACTCACTTGAAGAACTTCCTATACTAAAAACTTGGGAAGATGATGCGGGTAAATTTATCACCATGGGGCAAGTTTATACACAAAATTTAGATAAAAGTCAAAATAATCTTGGAATGTATCGTTTGCAAATGAGTGATAAAAATGAACTTTTAATGCATTGGCAAATTCATAAAGATGGAGCAAATTTTTATCACGAATATAAAAATGCTGGTTTTAAAAAAATGCCTGTAAGTATAGCTATAGGCGGAGATCCGCTTTATATTTGGTGTTCTCAAGCACCTTTACCTAAAGGAATTTTTGAACTTTTGCTTTATGGTTTTATTAAAAAAACTCCTGCAAAACTTACCCCTTGTGAAAATGGTATTTTTGTACCTTATGATAGTGATGTGGTTATTGAAGGTTATGTGGATTTAGAAGAGTTTAAAATCGAAGGTCCTTTTGGAGATCATACGGGTTTTTACACTCCTGCTGAACTTTTTCCTGTGATGAAAATAGAAAAAATTTATGCTAAAAAAGATGCGATCTATCAAGCAACGGTTGTAGGAAAGCCTCCTTTAGAAGATAAGATCATGGGGCTTGGTACCGAAAGACTTTTTTTACCTCTGCTTCAAACTTCAGTGCCTGATTTAATTGATTGTAATATGCCTGAAAATGGAGTTTTTCATAATCTTATCTTGGCAAAAATTGATGCAAAATATCCAGCTCATGCACAACAAATCATGCATGCATTTTGGGGAGTAGGACAAATGAGTTTTGTAAAACATGCAATTTTTGTAGATAAAAATGCACCTTCTTTGAAAGATTATGATGCTTTAATTCCTTATATTTTAAATCGTTTTGATACAAAGAAAATTTTAATTTCAGAAGGAATTTGCGATCAATTAGATCATGCTTCGCCTAATGCTTGTTTTGGAGGTAAAGCAGGACTTGATGCTTGTAAGGAAACACAAGTAGAAGAGCTTGAAATTTTAGAAGATGAAAAATTGTTAGAACTTTTTAAAACTAAGGTAGAGCTTTTAAATTTAAAGCAATTTTATAAAGAAAGCAAAAGTCCTATAGTTTGTATTTTGCTTGATAAAAAAGAAAAAATCGAACAAAGTTTTAATAAACTTTTAGAATTTAAAAAACATTTTAGGATTTTAGTATTTTTGGATACTGAAAATAAGCTTGAAAACCCTTATATGCTTGTATGGCGTGTGGTAAATAATATAGATGCTAAAAGAGATATTTTTATCAAAGAAGAAAGACTTGGAGTGGATGCAAGTGCTAAGGGTGAAGCCGAGGGTTATTTAAGAACTTGGCCTAAGCAAACAGATTGTACTAAAAGCGTGATAGAAGATTTAATCTTGCGTAATATCTTAGAAAATAATCTAGATCTTTTTAATAAATTTGAAATTTTTTAAGATAATTGAGATTTATTTTAAAATTTTGGCACAGTTTTTGCTTATTGTTTTTTTATATTGAAAAATAATTTTTTCTTTACTAGGTATTCATAAATTTATAAATTTGTCGATATAAGCTTTTAACTAGCAATAGGAAATTTTAAAAAGGATTTTAAAATGGAAATATCGAAGGCAAATGGGCAAATGGATACAGCTTTGGCAAACATTAGCCAAAGAACAAGTGAGACACAGGCTAGTTCAAACATTCAAACCGATAGAAGTCAAAGCCAAGGAGGCGATGATGGACAGCAACAAGGTGTGAATGAAAAGTTAGCTGATATTACAAAAAAGCTAAATGAACAAATGGATTCTTTAGATACTAATGTTCGTTTTGGTTATAGCGATAAAATTAATTCTATGTATATTAGCGTGACTGAAAAAAGTACTGGAAGGGAAATTCGTCAAATTCCTAGTGAAGAGGCTATGAGACTAGCTGAGTATTTTAGGGATGTGATAGGAATGATATTTGATAAGGAGAGTTGAAAATGGCATTTGGTAGTTTATCTAGTTTAGGATTTGGTTCAGGGGTTTTAACTCAAGATACTTTAGATAAGTTGAAAGAAGCTGAACAAAAAGCTCGCATTGATCCTTATACTAAAAAAATTGAAGAAAATACAACAAAACAAAAAGATTTAACTGAGCTTAAAACCAAACTTTCTACTTTTCAAGCAGCTGTATCGTCTTTAGGAGACTCTACGGCTTTTGCAAAAAGAAAAGTTGTTGCGAGTATCACTGATAATCCTCCTGCAAGCCTTAGTGTAACTTCAGGTGTTGCTTTGCAAAGCATGAATATCAATGTGACTCAACTTGCCCAAAAAGATGTTTATCAAAGCAAGGGTTTGGTAAATGATACAGGAATTATCAATGCAAATTTAAAAGAAGCTACAAATCTAACCTTTTTTTCTAACGGAAAAGAATACAGCGTTACTATAGATAAAAATACAACTTATAGTGATTTAGTAGATAAGATCAATACCGCTACAGGCGGAGAGATTGTTGCTAAGATGGTAAATACAGGAGAAAAAGGCGCACCTTATCGTTTAACTCTAACTAGTAAAGAGACAGGTGAAGATAGTGCTATAAGTTTTTATCCAGGTGCAAAAAATGCTGAGGGAAAATATGAAATAGATAATAAAGCAACAGAAGTTTTTGAAAGTCTTGGTTGGAAACTCGATGAAGAAGCTTTAAAGGATAAAGACTTTGATCCTGCTAAAAGCAAAAAAGGTGTTGGTATCATTGATGACGAAGAAAACCCTTTGCATATACAAAAAGCCCAAGATGCTAAATTTACCATGGATGGTATCAAGATGACAAGATCGAGCAATACTATAACTGATCTTGGAGTAGGGATTACTTTAACCTTAAACAAAACAGGTGAAATCAATTTTGATGTTCAGCAAGATAGTGAGTCTGTTACTAAAGCTATGCAAGATATGGTTGATGCCTATAATGACTTAGTGTTAAATCTTAATGCCGCTACAGACTATAATAGTGAAACAGGAACTAAGGGTTCATTACAAGGTGTGACAGAGGTAAATTCTATACGATCTAGTATCATTTCTGTGCTTTTTAAAACCCAATCGGTTGATGGTACTGTAGAAGATGATAATGGTAATAAGGTAAATACTAAAGTAATGCTTTCTTTGCAAGATTATGGTCTAAGTATGACTGACTCAGGGACTTTAAATTTTGACTCTTCTACTTTTGAAAGCAAGATGAAGGAAAATCCTGATTTAACTGAAAGCTTTTTTTCAGGCGTTACTCAGTATAAAGACATAAACTATACTGGTGATTTAATTAAAGAGGGCAGTCTTAGTGAGTATTTAGGGAGCAAAGATGAAGAAGGTAAAGGCATAAGTTTTGAATCTGGAAAATTTCAAATTGTTACGAATTTTGAAACTTATGATTTATCTAAAAATGCTGATGGAACTGATTTTAAATTAACAGGAAAAACAGAACAAGAAATGCTTCAAAATTTGGCTAATCATATCAATAGTAAAGGCATTGAAGGTTTAACAGTTAAAGTTGAATCTTATGATAAAGATGGAGAAAAAGGATATAAGCTTAATTTTAAAACCGATGGAAGTTCTGATTTTGCCATAAAAGGAGATAGTGAATTTCTTAAACAATTTGGCTTAAGCCAAACGAGCATTGCCGCTGAGGCAGTTGAAGGTGTGGGTGTTTTTGCTCAGCTTAAAACAACTTTACAAGGCATAACTGGTACAAATGGATCTTTAACAAAATACGATGAGAGTTTAACAAATGATACTAAGTCTTTAACTCAAACCAAAGAATCAACTCAAACTTTGATTGATACAAGATATGAAACTATGGCAAATCAATGGTTGCAATATGAGAGCATCTTAAATAAACTTAATCAGCAATTAACAACTGTAACTAATATGATTAACGCAGCGAATAATTCTAATAATTAAGGATAAAAAAGATGCAAAATAGTTTAGCTTATAATGCTTATTCTCAAAATCAAGCGGGGATAGAATCTCCGCAAAAACTTATTGAAATGCTTTATGAGGGGATTTTGCGTTTTTGTGCAAGAGCTAAAGTAGCTATAAGAAATGAAGATATAGAGCAAAGAGTGTATTTTGTAAAAAGGACAACGGCTATTTTTATAGAACTTATTAATACTTTAGATTATGAAAAAGGTGGAGATGTGGCGCATTATTTAAGTGGGCTTTATACAAGAGAAATTCAACTTTTATCTTTGGCAAATTTAGAAAATAACGAAGAAAGAATTAATGAAGTTATAAATGTAACCAAAGGTTTACTAGAGGCTTGGAGAGAAGTGCATAGTAATGAAACAATGGCTCAATGATTTTAAACTCGCATTAATTCAAGAAGATGTTAACAAACTTAAAAATTTACTTGATGAACTTGATATGAAAGCTTTTGTTAAAAATTTAGCCAAAAAATCGCCTTCAGAAGATTTTTTAAAAGAAAATGCAAATGATGTATTTTATCAAATTCAAGCTCTTTTACAAGAAGCTGTTGTACTAATTGAGCAAAAGAAAAAAACAAAAGCTGTTGAAATTCAAAAATTTCAAAAAGCGTTGACATATTTTAAATCTTAAAAAGCATAGCGATAAGCCGAGTTCTGTCTTGAATGCTCATTTATCTAGTTTTGTTTTTGCAAACAAAATCAAGCGAAGGGTTAAAACAAAGACGCTAACCATCCCTTCTTGCTGCACATTGGGTTTACATAGCCGAAATTGTTACCAAAATCGCTGGTGGGCTTTTACCCCGCCGTTTCACCTTTTCCACTTGTGTGGTAGTTTTCTTTCTGTTGCACTATCCCTTAGGTTGCCCTAGCCATCTGTTAGATGGAATGCTTGTCTTTAGCAGCTCGGACTTTCCTCTTCTAAAAAGAAGCGAGCATTTACTATGCTTTAAATTTAAATTTTAGCGTAATTTTACTTATTTTTTCATCAAATAAAATAATTTTATTGCGATATCAATCAAAATTTGATAAAATTATTTTTTATTTTTTAACAAAGGAAATTTATGGCATCTTATTCAATGGGTGATTTAAAAAAGGGACTTAAAATAGAAATTGATGGAATTCCTTTTAAAATAGTTGAGTATCAGCATGTAAAACCAGGTAAAGGCCCTGCTTTTGTGCGTATTAAAATCAAATCTTTTATTGATGGTAAAGTGCTTGAAAAAACTTTCCATGCAGGCGATAAATGCGAAGCTCCAAATCTAGAAGATAAAACCATGCAGTATCTTTATGATGATGGTGAAAATTGCCAGTTTATGGATACACAAACGTATGAGCAAGTAGCTATAAGTGATGATGATGTGGGTGAGGCAAAAAAATGGATGCTTGATGGTATGATGGTAGATGTGCTTTTTCACAATGGTAAAGCTATCGGCGTAGAAGTTCCACAAGTTGTTGAACTCAAAATCATCGAAACAGCTCCAAATTTTAAAGGTGATACTCAAGGATCAAATAAAAAACCAGCTACATTAGAAACAGGTGCGGTAGTGCAAATTCCTTTTCATGTGTTAGAAGGTGAAGTTATACGTGTTGATACTGTGCGTGGTGAGTATATAGAAAGAGCGAACAAATAATACAAAAAAAGCTTTTGGAGTATTCCAAAGCTTTTTTAAATTTATATAAAATTTATTTTGTTACTTAATTTCTCATTCTATTCTTAAAAATATTTTTTTAAACTTTTCTTCAATTTAAAATTTCTATAATATTCCTAATTTATATTGTGGAGATGGTTGATGGAATGGTTACTTCTTGCTTCTATACCTTTGATTGTTTTAGGTTTTGCTTTAAAGATTAATCCTTTTTTAGTGGTAACTTCAGTTGGAATTTATGCTGGACTTGTTTCAGGTTTTGATTTTGTTAAGGTTGTTAGTGATATAGGAAAATCTTTTGTAGATAATCGCTATGTTGCTATAATTTGGCTTATTTTACCTTTGCTTGCTGTTTTGGAACGCAAAGGCTTAAGAGAGCAGGCTAAAAATTTAATATCCAAAATAAAAGTTGCCAGTACGGGACGAATTTTAATGTGTTATTTTATTTTTAGACAAGTTACTGCAGCTTTAGGGCTTTTATCTTTAGGTGGACATGCGCAGATGATAAGACCTTTAATAGCCCCTATGGCAGAAGCTGCAGCTAAGCTTAAATTTAAAAACTTAACACATAAAGATAGTCAAAAAATCAAAGCTTTTTCTGCAGGAACGGATAATGTTGCTGTATTTTTTGGAGAGGATATTTTTATAGCCGTGCATTCTATTTTATTTATTAAAGCTTTTTATGAGAGCAATGGTATTATTGTTGAGCCATTGCATTTATCAGTTTGGGCTATACCAACTGGAATTTTGGCTTTAATTATCCATTGTTCTAGACTTTATTTATTTGATAAAAGATTAGAAAAAACTTATAAAGGGTTGAGTGATGATAAGTCTTGATTTACTTTATTATATTGTAGGAATTTTATTTTTAATTTTTGGAATTTTAAGTTTTTCTAATCAAGCTAAAGATATAAAATCAAGAATAAGCGGCGGGGTATTTTGGATAAGTTATAGTTTTACTTTTTTGCTAGCAGGAGTTTTGCCTCATTTTGTGATGGGTTGTATAGTGATTTTACTAGCACTTATAGCAGGGTTTAATTTATTAAAACCAGCAAAGATTGAAGTTAGCAAAGAAGAAAAAGAATACGAGATAAAACATGCAAATATTTATAAAAATAAACTTTTTATTCCTGCTTTAATGGTTCCTTTGATTACACTTATTGGGACTTTTTTATTTCCCCATTTGAGTTTTTTTGAAAATAAAAATGCTACATTGATGGCTTTGATTATAGGTATAATTATTTCTTCAGTGGTTGCTTGTTTTATGTTTAAGGCTTCTCCTAAAAGAGCCGTTAAAGATGCAGCACATACTATGGATCACATTAGTTGGGCGGCGCTTTTACCGCAAATTTTGGCTACACTTGGGGTAGTTTTTGTTTCTGCAGGAATGGGCGATCAAGTATCTAAACTTTTATCTAGTTATATTAGTTTAGATAATGCTTTTATTGCAGTAGCTGTGTATTGTATCGCTATGGCGATTTTTACTATAGTAATGGGCAATGCTTTTGCAGCTTTTCCTGTGATTACTGCTGCCATTGCTTTGCCGGTTTTAATCATACAAATGTATGCAAATCCTGCTATTATAGGTGCGATTGGAATGCTTAGTGGATTTTGCGGAACTTTAATGACGCCTATGGCTGCAAATTTTAATATAGTTCCTGCAGCACTTTTAAATTTAGATGATAAAAATGGCGTAATTAAAGCCCAGTTTATGTCAGGACTTGTTTTGCTTGTAGCTAATATCTTTTTAATGTATTTTTTAGCTTTTAGATTTTAAGGAGAAACAATGGAAAAATTTATAAAACAATTTAGCTTTATTGCGCTAGAAAATATTTTTAGAGAATTGCCAAATAAAATCACACATTCTTTTAATGATATCAATGATATTAAACCACCAAAACTTATGTATCCTATATTTTATGGTTCTTATGATTGGCATTCTAGTGTGCATTCTCACTGGCTTTTGGTGAAAATTTTAAAAGATTTTTCTCATTTTGCTCCAAAGGATGAAATCATCAAAGCCCTAGATTCTCAATTTACCAAAGAAAAAGCAGAAGGAGAGCTTAAGTATCTTCAAAACCCTGCGCACAAAGGTTTTGAAAGACCTTATGGATGGGGATGGTTTTTAAAACTGGCTTTGGAGATAAATTTACTTACTAAGGAAAATGACAAAGCTGAAATTTGGGCTAAAAATTTAGAAGGTATAGCTGATTTTTTTGTTAAAGAATTTAAGGAGTTTTTGCCTAAGATGGATTATCCTATACGAGTTGGAACTCATTTTAATAGCTCTTTTGCTTTGTATTTTGCTTTAGAATATGCAAGATTTAAAAAAGATCAAGAATTGGAGTATTGCATTATCCAAAGTGCTAAAAAGTGGTTTTTAAATGATAAAAATATGCAAGCTTTAGAGCCTTGTGGAGATGAGTTTTTATCTCCTGTTTTGATGGAAGCGGTGCTTTTAAGTGCTGTTTTACCTAAAAATGATTTTGTAAAATTTTTTAAAGCATATTTGCCAAATTTAGAAACAAAAGAACCTGCAACTTTATTTACCCCTGTGAGTGTGAGTGATAGGAGCGATGGTAAAATAGCACATTTAGATGGGCTAAATTTAAGTCGTGCTTGGTGTTTTAAAATACTTTCAAATTTTTGCGATGAAAATTTAAAAATTCTTTTAAGAAACAATTCTACAGAGCATTTTGATAAAGCCATAGCTCATATAGAAGATGATTATCTTGGGTCGCATTGGCTAGGAAGCTTTGCTTTGCTTGCTATGGATGTGGATATTTTATAAAAAATTTCATAAGATGAGTAAATTTGTTACTAAATAGATATTTTTTAAATTTATATTTTGTTTTTATGCTTTGAAAAATATATTTTTTGATATTATAAGCCCAATAATATTTTAAAGGATGATAATGGTTTTTTTAATCATCTCTAGTATTATAGTAGCCATCATTTTAGGCTATATTACTAGACATAATGTTGGAATTTTTGCTATGATTTTTGCTTATGTTATAGGAGCTTTTTTTATGGATTTGGCTCCTAAAAAAATCATAGCTTTTTGGCCTATTTCTATATTTTTTGTTATTTTTGCTGTTTCATTGTTTTATAATTTTGCAACCGTAAATGGAACTCTTGAAAAATTAGCTGGACATTTGATGTATCGTTTTGCTAATCATCCTTATTTGCTTCCTTTTGTTATTTTTGTGGTTAGTGCTATTATAGCTGCTTTAGGAGCGGGTTTTTATACGGTTTTGGCTTTTATGGCACCACTTACTTTTTTACTTTGCGATAAAATCGGTTTAAGTAAAATTGCTGGAGCTATGGCTATAAACTATGGTGCTTTGGGAGGAGCAAATTTTATGACTTCTCAAAGTGGGATTATTTTTCGAGGATTGATGGAAAATTCAGGTATTGAAGCAAATGAAGCTTTTGTAAATTCTAGTATTATTTTTGCTTTTACTATAATTTTGCCTATTATAGTATTATCTTTTTTTGTGTTTAATGCTTTTAAAAATAAGATGCAAATCAGTGTTATTTCAAAACCTGATCCATTTGATTATAAACAAAAAACTACTTTAATTCTCATGTTTATGATGATTATTGTTGTTTTAATCTTTCCTGTGTTAAATATTATTTTTCCACATAATGAGACAATTAGTTATTTTAATAAAAAAATAGATATAGCCATGATAGCCATGATTTTTGTTGCCATTGCTTTATTTTTAAAATTAGCCGATGAGAAACAAGTTGTTGCTTTAATTCCTTGGGGAACCTTGATAATGATTTGTGGAGTAGGGATGTTAATTAGTATAGCGGTTGAAGCGGGGGCTATAAAATTATTTTCAGATCTTGTAGAAAATGAGATCAATGTGATTTTTATTCCGTTAATAATGTGTGCTATTGCAGCTTTTATGTCGCTTTTTTCAAGTACTTTGGGTGTGGTTACTCCAGCGCTTTTTCCTATAGTTCCAAGCATTGCTGCAAGCAGTGGATTAAGCGAGGCATTGCTTTTTTCTTGTATTGTTATAGGGGCTCAAGCTTCTGCTATTTCTCCTTTTTCTTCTGGAGGAAGTTTAATTTTAGGATCTTGTCCTGATAAATATAAGGAAAAATTATTTAAAGATTTGCTTATTAAAGCTGTGCCTATAGGATTTATGGCGGCGATTTTAGCCACTATTATAATGAGTTTTATTTTATAAGGATAATTTAGTGAAGATTGATACTCATGCACATATATTTTTGAAAAAGTTAAATACGGTTGCAAATGCAAGATATAAACCTGATTATGACGCTAGTTTTAAAGATTATAAAGCAAATTTAGATCATTATGATTTTGATAAAGGGGTTTTAGTTCAGCCAAGTTTTTTAGGTGTTGATAATGAATTTTTGCTTCAGAGTATCGAAAAAGATGAAAATATAAAAGCTATAGTTGTGGTTGATGAAGGTATTAAATTTGATGAGCTTAAAAAACTAAAACAAAGAAAAGCTTGTGGAGTTAGATTAAATTTAATTGGCAAAGAATTGCCAAATTTTAAAAGTACGGTTTGGACTCAATTTTTTGAAAATTTAAGTAAGCTTAAAATGCAAATAGAAATTCAAAGAGATTTAGACAATAATCTTGTTGATATTGTTGAAAATTTAATTCCTTATGGTTGTAATATTGTTATCGATCATTTAGCAAGAGCTAATACAAACTTAACAAATTTAGAGGATCTAATTTGTTTAAAAAACTCTAGAATATTTTTTAAAATTAGCGGTTTTTATAGGGCAAAAATAGATTATGCTAATAATGAACAAGCTGTAAAATTTGCAAAGAAAATATATGAAATTTTAAAAGAACATTTTCCACTTAGCAATTTTGTTTTTGGAAGCGATTGGCCGCATACAAATTTTGAAGTAAATGTTAATTTTTCATCGGCTCTAGTAGCTTTCAATGAAGTTGTCGCATCTAAAAAAGAACAAGAGCAAATTTTGGGGGATAATGCTTGTGCTTTATTTGACTTTTAAGCTTTTTGTTTTATCCTAAAGATGTATTTTGCAATGCGTTCAAAATGTACCCTTAGATAAGGTTTATAAATTACAAAACCACCCAAAAGTCCTAAAATGCTTCCTATTACGACATCAATCAAACGAGCGAGTATCAATGTATCTGCATTTTCACTCATAAAATTAGCTGCTTCTGAAAGATAAGTAGCATAAGGAGTAAAGAAAATCATAGCTAAAGCATAGTTTCGATTGACTAAAAATTGTCCTATAAAAAACAAAGACATCATAAGTAAAACAAGCTCTATATTGTGAAATTGTTTAGATAAAAGCCACCATGCAAAACATACTCCTAAGGCCGTTCCTATGATACGTTGAATTTGTTTAATCCATATAGAGTTTAAAGTTACACCTTGCATAATAGCTGTGCAAGAAATGGCTATCCAATAACTTCTTTCAAGTTCTAAAAAAGTTCCTAAAAATATAGAAAAAGCCACAAAAGAACCCATAATCAAAGAATCCACAAAAACTGCATCAAAACCTATGTATTCTCTAGGTGGAATTTCGCCAGGTAAAGCATTTTTAAATCCATAAATCACAACGATAGAATATAACAAAGCCATTAAATTAGCCACCATTGCTCCAAGAAAAACAAGACCCACTAAAAAAATAAAATCCTTAGCTTCAAAAGGAGAATAAGCTCCTAAAACACAAGAAAATACAAAGAAGAAATATCCAGGTGCGCCAATGTTATAATATCTAATTAAAACAGAACTTCCCATGGCCACAAGTCCTATAGGGATGAAGGCAAAAACTGAAGGCAAAAAATGAGTTAAAATTCCTAAGAAAAAACTAGAAACTATGCCAAAAGAACAGCACATCACAACAGCCATTCTATGATATAAAGGAGTGTTTGGAACATATAAAAAAGATAAAGCTCCTATCATGGCAATGAGCCCATAGTTTAATTTTCCAAAAAATACACTAAACCCTAAAACTATACCCACACCCAAAGCCGCAAAAAAAGGCATTTGCCAAACTTGTTCGCTTGAATTTAGTTTAGCAATTTCTTTAAAGTGTTGCTTTAGTATTTCTAATTTATTCACTCTCGAATTTGTCCTTCCCCATTGATTATATATTTATAAGTGCAAATATCTTCAACCCCCATAGGACCTCTAGCATGCAATTTGTTAGTTGAAATTCCAACTTCTCCACCAAAGCCAAATTCTCCTCCATCACTAAAACGCGTTGAAGCATTAGCATAAATACAAGATGAGTTTATAAGGCGTTGAAATTTAGCGATATTTGAAGCATCATTTGAGATAATGCTTTCAGAATGCAAGGAGCTGTGTTTGTTGATATGCTCTATAGCTTCATCGCAATCTTTTACTAATTTTACACTTAAAGCAAAATCAAGCCATTCTGTATCAAAGGTATTTTCATTTGCTTTAAAAACTTCTAAATTTGAGTTGTTAAAATAAGCCAAAGCATTTTCATGAGCGTGAATTTTTACCTTAAATTTTTTAAATTCAGGGATTAAAAGACTTATAAAATTTTTAGCAATTTTTTCATGGATTAAAAGCGTTTCTAAAGCATTGCAAACACTTACTCTTTGACACTTTGCATTAAGGATTATTTTTAAAGCCATATCTAAGTTAGCACTTTGATCTACAAAAGCATGACACAAGCCCTTATCTTGCTTAATGAGAGGAATTTTAGTATTGTTTGCAATTTCTTGTATCATATTTGAACTACCGCGAGGTATGATCACATTGATTAAATCATCAAAAGTTAGAATTTGTTTGATCTCGTCTCTTTGAGTAAGCATGGCAAAACAATCTTGCAAACTAAATTCCTTAAGTGCTTTGCTAACAAGAGTAAATATAGCTTTGTTTGTAAATTTTGCTTCACTTCCACCTTTAAATACACAAGCATTAGAACTTTTTATCATTAAAGCTGCAATTTCAGCACTAAGACTAGGCCTTGCTTCGTAAATAACACAAATAAGTCCTAAAGGAATGCTTATTTTTTGTATGCTCAAACCCGCATAATTTTTCCAAGCTTTAGAAATTTTGCCTATAGGATCCTCGATGCAAGCGATTTTTTCTAGGCCTTCACAAAGAGTTAAAATGCGTTTTTCATCTAACAAAAGCCTATCTTTTATTGCTTCACTTTTTGTGAAATTTGCTATATCTTTTTCATTTGCTTCTAGGATAATTTTGAAATTTTCTCTTAAATTTTGAGCTAATTTTAAAATAATTTTTTCTTTATCTTTGGGTGTTAAGTTAAGTAGTTTTTGAGAATTTTTCTTAATATTTTCAAGCAAATTTCGCATTTTTAATCCTTTATTTACAAAAAACTTGATAAATTATACAAAAAAAATCAGAATTGAAAGGTAAATATAAATGAAAAAAATAGATTTAATTATAGTAGGTGCAGGTCCAACAGGCATAGGCTGTGCGGTTGAAGCCAAGCTTAAAAACAAAGAAGTTTTGATACTGGAAAAATCAAATAACATTTGCCAAACTTTAATGCAATTTTATAAAGATGGCAAGAGAGTAGATAAAGCTTATAAGGGATGCGAAGGAACTAATCATGGACATGTTCCTTTTGAAGATGGCACCAAAGAAAGCACTATAGAAACTTTTCAAAACGCATTGAAAGAGCACAATATAGAAATTGAATTTGGCTCTGAAGTTGAGAGTGTTAAAAATGAAAATGGAGTTTTTTTAGTAAGCACAGCTAAAGGTGTTTATGAGTGTAAAAACATTATCGTTGCTATAGGTAGAATGGGCAAACCTAATAAGCCTGATTACAAACTTCCTATGACTTTAACAAAAATCATTAATTTTAATGCCAATTCAGTTTTGGGAAATGAAAAAATTCTTGTTGTAGGTGGCGGAAATTCAGCAGCAGAATACGCTGTGGATTTGGCTAATTCAAATCAAGTTAGCCTTTGTTATCGTAAAAAAGAATTTACAAGATTAAATGATATCAATCTTAAAGATATTCACGAAGCTGGAAATTCGGGTAAAGTAGAGTTAAAACTAGGAATCGACATTAATGAAGTAGAAGATGATAGTGGCAAGGCTAAGGTAAATTTTACCGATGGTACAAGCGATATTTATGATAGAATCATTTATGCTATTGGTGGTTCTACTCCACTTGATTTTTTACAAAAATGCGGGATTAATGTTGATGATAAAGGTGTGCCTTTAATGGATGAAAATAAACAAAGCAATGTTAAAGGTATCTTTGTAGCAGGAGATATTGCTACTAAAAATGGAGCAAGTATAGTTACAGGGTTAAATGACGCTGTAAAAATTCTTTCCGTGCTTTAAAATTTAGCCTTTGGGCTAAATTTGACTTATTAATAAGTAAATTTTATAATTCTTATTATTTTAATTTAAATCTATGAAAATGCAAAATAAAATCAATACAAAAACAACAATAAGAACTTATCGTCTAAATTTCTATATTTTAGGACTTCAAGCACTATACTAGCGTCTTTAAAAATATTTTATTTTAATATTTTTAAAGGATTTATATGTCAAATATTTTTAGCACTTTAAGCCCTTTTAGGCTTTTTATAAAATGCGCCGTGCCAAATGTTATAAGCATGGCTTTTATTTCTTTTTATTATATAGTTGATGGAATTTTTGTTGGAAAATATCTAGGAAGTGATGCTTTAGCGGCACTAGCCTTGATTATTCCCTTTATTATGATGTCTTTTGCTTTGGCTGATATGATAGCTATAGGTTCAGCAGTGCAAATTTCTATGCATTTGGGTTTGGGCAAGAAGAATTTAGCTAGAAAGATATTTAGTTCTAGTATATTGATTATTTTTCTAATCTCTTGTTTTATTGGAATTTTGGAGTATTTTTTAGGACCTGTTTTGATTGATTGTCTAAATGTTAGTGATGAGATTAAAACTATGGCTAAAAAATGTATGTTTGTTTTTGCTTTATTTGCACCTTTTACCATGCTTTCTTTTGCCTTGGACAATTATTTAAGAATTTGTGGAAAAACAACCTATAGTATGATTATGAATATAATCATAGCTTTAAGTAATATTGTATTTGATTATCTTTTTATAGTTGTATTTGGTTGGGGCTTGTTTTCGGTAGCCCTTGCAACTTGTTTAGGAATTGTTTTAAGTGGTATTTTTGGAATTATTCCTTTTTTATTTCAAAATTTAGAGCTTAAATTCTCAAGTTTATATATAAATTTGAGAATTTTTAAAAATATTCTTTATAATGGAAGTAGCGAGTTTTTTGGCAATGTTTCGGGTTCTTTATATAGTATTTTTGCAAATTTTGTTTTATTAAAAATTTCTACCACTCAAGCCGTGGCAGCTTTTTCTATTATTTTATATATTGATAGTTTTATCATAATGCTTATTATTGCTATGGGGGATGCGATGCAACCTGCGCTTAGTTATAATTATGCTAAAAAAGATTTTTTAAGGATTAAAGCCATTATAAAAGTGGTATTTTTTGCAGGGGGAATTTTATCTTTATTTTCTATAGTGTTTATATTGATATTTGGAGAAAATTTGATAACACTTTTTGCAAAAGAAAATGATCAAGAATTTAAAACTTTTGCTTATACAGCTTTGATGCTTTTTGCTTTTAATTATCTTTTTGCATGGTTTAATATTCTAAGCGGTTCTTTTTTGACAGCTTTTAATAAGGCAAGCTTTTCTTTGGTTCTAAGTTTAACGCAAAATTTATTCATGCCTTTATTTTTTCTTTTGCTTTTATCCTATTTTATAGGTTTAAATGGAGTATGGTTAAGTCCATTTTTTGCTGAATTTTGTGTTTTGATTTTAGCTTGGATTTTTTTTAAAAGGATTTTTAAAGATCTATCTTTATAGTGGATAGATCTTTTTTAAATTTTATCAAAGGAGCTTTTTTAGAATTTATATCCTATTCCAGTTAAAACAACTTGATAGGTTTCATCATAAAATCCTATATCGCTATTTCTTTTTTCTATACCATAATTTGCAAAACCATAAAGTCCGTTATAGCCCAAAAATTGATTTTTAACAACTTTTAGATTAAGCTTAACTATATTACCGTCTTGTTTTTTGTGGAAGATAGGATCTGTTCCTACTGCTTCATATTTGCTAAGACTTAAATTTGGGGTGAAGATATAGTCATTAGCAAAAGCTAAATTTGCTCCCATGCTTAAACCATATCTTGAGTAACTTTGAGCTTTTCCATCTGCATCATTATAATCATAACTTAGTCCTAAATTTAACAAACTGTAATTGTAATTTAATTCAAACTCGTGATAATACCCCTCTCTTTTTAAAGAGCTGTACTCAACTGCGTCTTTATCATATTTGTTTTTGCTAAATAAATATGAAGCTGTAAATTTTCCTAAATCACTTTCGTAAAGTTGAGAGATTTTAAAACCATATCTATCAACACCAGTTTCTTCTCTATTGCCTGTTTGATAAGGATTTGCATAAGCTTTTTCTCTTAAAGAAGAGATTACAGAAAAAGAAGTGCTAAAACGCTCTAAATAAGCTTTTTCGTAACCTAAAGCTATACCGCTGATATCTCTTCCATTATAGTTTTTGATAAAAACTCTATCATTGTCTATAAGGTTGCCATAGTAAAGTTCTACACCGATAAAAGGAATAAAAGAAGAGTCCGAATTATCAGCATCATAACCACCTAAGTAATCACTATCTGCTAAAGTTGAAATATTACTTTTAATATCTCTTGCACCTACACCTATGCTTAAATTTCCACTAAAACCTTCTTGAAAATCTACAGCCATAGCTGACTGGGCTAAAATGGAAGCTAAAATACATGAAAATAAATGTTTTTTCAAGCGTTCTCCTAATAAAATAAATGTTATGATGATAATTGTAACTAACATTACTTTAAATATTTATAAAAAATTAAAGTTTATAATTTTAAGTTTTTTTAGATAAAATTTTTAAAACTATTTATAAGGAAATTTAGTGCAACAAGAATATTATGACTTGGATTTAGAACGAGCTATTTTAAGCAGTTGTATCATGAGTGAAGAAGCTTACGCTAGTATAGCAGGCGATATTAGCCCAAAAGATTTTAGTCTTAAAGCTCATGAAGATATTTTTAAAGCAATTATAGCTTGTAGCAACAACAAAGAGCCTATTTCTATAAGTTTTTTAAAAAAACATAAAAAAATAGATGAAGAGATTTTAGCAGAAATTCTTGCTACTCCTTCTATGATAGATTTGTCTGCTTATGTAAATGAACTTCGTGAAAAGTCCGTAAAAAGACAACTTTTGAGTTTTGCACATCTTTTACCAACTCGTATCAATGAAGATCGTGCCGTAAGTGAAATCGCAGATGAAATTGGTAAAGAAATTTTTAGCATTACAAATCGTGTGAATTCTAGAGATATTAAAGATGTTGATATGGTAATATCAGAACTTTTTGAAGAATTTAAAAAGCAAAAAACTTTAGAAAATAAAGGTATTATAGGGCTTGATACAGGTTTTGAAGGTTTAAATAAAATGACAAAAGGTTTTAAAGGGGGTGAACTTATAATAATCGCTGCGCGCCCAGGTATGGGAAAGACAACTCTTTGTTTAAATTTCATTGATAAGGTTTTAAGACAAAATAAAGGCGTGGCTTTGTTTTCTCTTGAAATGCCTGCAATTCAAATCATGCAAAGAATGCTATCTTCCAAAACTTCCATTCCTTTGCAAAAAATTTTAACTGCAGATTTAAACGATGACGAATGGGAGCGTTTAGGAGATGCTTGTAATGATTATAGTCAAAAGAAATTATATATTTACGATAGTGGTTATGCAACTATTGCTGATGTAAGGGCTATTTTAAGGCGTTTAAAATCCCAAGATGAAAATATAGGACTTTGTGTGATTGATTATATAGGGCTTATGATGAGTAATTCAAATTTTAATGATAGGCATTTGCAAGTGAGTGAAATTTCAAGAGGACTTAAGCTTTTGGCCAGAGAGCTTGATATGCCTATTATCGCACTTTCGCAACTTAATCGTGGTTTAGAACAAAGGGCAAATAAGCGTCCTTTGATGAGTGATTTGCGAGAAAGTGGAGCTATAGAGCAAGATGCGGATGCTATTTTGTTTGTATATCGCGATGAGGTTTATAGAGAACAAGAAGAAAAAGAAAGAGAGAATAAAGCTAAAGCTGAAGGCAAAGCTTATCAAAGGCTTTTTATACCAAATCCTATGCAAGAAAATGCTGAAATTATTGTTGGAAAAAATAGAAATGGACCTGTTGGAACTATAGAAGTTGTATTTTTAAAAGAAAAATCTTGTTTTGTAGATAAACCTATAGGTTATGAAACTACCGAATTTACAGGCTAGCTTTAATTAATATATATTAATTAAAAATATCTCACAAATAATTTCAATATTTAATCAAAATTTACTCTCATTAAATCAATTTTTTCTATAAAATAAAATTTAAATTCAAACCATATAGTTTTATAATAGTTA